>JAXDOA010000471.1:0-7470 GCA_034669125.1 Hyphomicrobiales bacterium | reverse complement strand
GCCGACCTGGCACTCCAATGTGGGCGCGGAATTCAACGGCGACGGCAAGTCCGACATCCTGTGGCAGAACGACTACGGCACGCCGGCGGTCTGGCTGATGGACGGCGTCAATGTGCTCTCGACCGGGCCCGCGCTCTCCAATCCGGGTCCGACCTGGCATGAGAAGGCCGCCGCCGACTTCAACGGCGACGGCAAGGCCGACATCCTGTGGCAGAACGACGACGGCACGCCGGCAGTCTGGCTGATGGATGGCACCAGCGTTCTCTCGGCCGGTGCCGCTCTCTCTAATCCGGGCCCGAGCTGGCACGAGATCGCGGCCGCCGACTTCAACGGTGACGGCAAGGCCGACATCCTGTGGCAGAACGCTGACGGCACGCCGGCTGTCTGGTTGATGAACAGCACCAGCGTGCTCTCGACCGGACCGGCCCTGTCGAATCCGGGTCCGAGCTGGCACGCGAAGGAAGCCATCGACGCCAATGCCGACGGTAAGGCCGACATCCTGTGGCAGAACGACAACGGGACGCCGGGTGTGTGGCTGATGGAGGGCACCAGTGTGCTGCAGACAGGCGGCGCGCTCTCCAATCCGGGAACGGCGTGGCACATCATCTGACGGCGAGGCATTGAGACAATCGGCGAGCACGGCAACGCGCTCGCCGATTTCTTCCGCTGGCGCCACCTGGCACATCATCTGATCTGTCGCGAACGAGAAAGGCGCGGCGTGACTGCGGCACGCGCGCGCCCTCATGCGCCGGAAGAGTTTTGTTCGATAGCAGCTAGATCAAATGCCATCCGCTACCGGGATCCGGGATTGCCCCGCTGGGGGAGATCACGCTGGTGCCGTTCATCAGCCACACGCCCACGAGGCCGTTGTCGTTCTGCCACAAGAGGTCGGCTTTACCGTCGCCGTTGAAGTCGCTGGCTTCCTTGATGTGCCAGGTCGGACCTGGATTGGAGAGGCCAGGGCCCATCGAGGCGACGCTGGTGCTGTCCATCAGCCACACGGCGGGCGTGCCGTCGTCATGCTGGAATACGATGTCAGCCTTGCCGTTGCCGTCGAAGTCGCCCACGGCCTTCGCATGCCATGCGGGATTGTTATTCGGGAGGCCGCCGCCCGCTGAAATCAGGCTCGTCCCGTTCATCAGCCAGACTCCCGGCACGCCGTCGCTGTTTTGCCAGAGAATGTCGGCCTTGCTATCGCCATTGAAATCGCCGGAACCCACGACATGCCAGGTCGGTCCGGGGTTATTGAGCCCTCCGCCGGTCGACATCACGCTCGTGGCGTCCATCAGCCAAACGCCCGCGAGGCCGCTGTCGTTCTGCCAAAGGATGTCGGCCTTGCCGTCGCCATTGAAGTCGGCCGCGGCCTTTGCGTGCCAGGTGGGACCGGGGTTGGCGAGGGCGCCGCCCATGGCCAGCACGCTCGTGCTATTCATCAGCCACACTGCGGGCGTGCCGTCCGTATTCTGCCAGAGGACGTCCGCCTTGCCGTCGCCGTTGAAGTCCGCCGAGTCGATCGCGTGCCATGATGGGCCCGGATTGGCGAGGGGAGCCCCCATCGAGACGACGCTGGTGCCGCCCATCAACCAAACCGCGGGCGTGCCGTCGTCACGCTGCCACAGAAGGTCGGTGTAGCCATCACCGTCGAAACTACGCGACAGTTGGTCGGGCTGCACGCTGAGCGAGACACCGGCTGGTTGAGCCGCGTTGAGGATCACATTGACGTTGTGACCCATTCCAATGCCGTCGAGCCGGGCGAGGGTGATCCACGTCGTGCCATTCGCTGTCCCGTCGGGATCGACCTGCAGGGTCGCGTAGGAACCGGCTGTGACCACACGCACCAGCGACCCGGCCGATTGCCCGCCGGTGAAGGCCGCGGACAAGATCGCGGACAGGTCGATCTGGTCGCCCTCCGCAGCGTTGAAACCGCCGCCGCTCTGATCGTAGTCGGTGACCCGATCGATTACGCCGGATTGCGCATTGCTGAACGCTGTGCCGTCGAACACGAACTTGTCGGCGTTGGCTCCGCCGGTCAGCAAGTCCGCCCCGCCGGCGCCGTTCAGTGTGTCGGTCCCGGCAAGCCCGTACATCGTGTCGCCGGCCGCCGTGCCGTTCATCACATTCGCACTGGCGTTGCCGAGAATGACCGCAATGACGTTCGAGACGTTGTTTGTCTCGTTGCTCTCGGTGACTTGCCCGCCGGTGTCGGCGATGATGCCGAGATAGTACGTCCCCGGCGCCAGGTTGGTCGGCAATCCGAGCGGAACATTCTTGTTCTCGGTGCCGCCGCCGCTGAGTGTTGACACCGCGCTTGCCGCCAGAAGCGTGTCCGCCGTGGTGATCGTGCTGTCGGTTGAAAGATAGAGCCCCGCTGTCGAGGCGGACGCCGGCCCGCCGGTATCATAGACGGTGTAGCTCGCCGTGGCACTGCCGAGGGCAAAGTTGATGATGAGGAGATCGGGATCGGACGGCCACGGCAGCGTGATGTCGGAAAACCGCAGGTACTCGACGTTGGACAGCGTATCGGTGCCGTCCGGCCCGGCGACGCGGACGCTGCCGCCGCCGAGATCGGTCAGCGCGTACTGCGCGCGTACTCCCGAAAATACGGCCGTATCGATGCCGTCGCCGCCGTTGATGGTGTCGTTTCCGCCATTGCCTTTCAGCGTGTTGTTGGCTGCGTTGCCAACGATCGTGTCGCTGCCCGAGCCGCCGATGGCGGTCTCGAGCGTCACGTTGAACGCGATCGCGAAATTACCGAACATGCCCCCGACGTCGGAATAGGTGCCGGCGTTGAGATCGATCCGCTGGTTGGCCGAGTAGCCCGACAGGTCGAGCGTGTCGTTTCCGCCGGCATCCCAGACGGTGACAATCGGCGTCGTGTCGATCGAGAAATTGAAAACGTCCGGCACGCCGGCGCTGACATTGAACCCATAGGTCGTGTCGCCGGCGCGCGTGGTCATGTCGGCGCCGTAGATCGCCTGGATCGCCGCCACATCGTGCAGCATCGGCGTCGAGGAATAGAGCCAGCTGGAGAACGTGCCGTCCTGCTGCCAGCTGTTGGCGGTGGGCGAGTAACCGCCGAAATACGACATGATGGTGTATTGGCGATTGTCCTGCGCGTACTCTGCATTGTTGGCGTAGGTGATCGTTCCGCCGCTGCCCGCATCGTAGGTGCCGGGATGGCTGAGACCCAGCGAGTGCCCAATCTCGTGCATGTAGGTTTGGAAGCCGTAGCCTCCGAAATACATGACGCTGTCCTGGTTATGCGAGGACCAGTTGCTGTTCAGCCAGATCTCGTTGCGGGTGATGTTGTAGTTCGCCGTGCCGTAGCCGTTGGGGGTGCTGCTGCTGGTGGTCCACGACCCCGAATAGGTGCCGCCGTTGGTCCCCAGCACGCCGTTCGCGTTGTACGTTTGCGTCGCGTATTCGAACTGAATTTGCCCGAACGCCGGGCTCGAAGCCTGATTGAGATCGCGTGCGATCAGGTCGTCCCATAGCTCGAATGCCAGCACGGCGCGCGCCAGCATCAACGACGTCATGGTCGTTTTGTAGGGAATCTCGCCGCTGCCCGACGTGTAGGGCGTGCCGCCGATGTAATAATTGATGGCGGCGCTGCCGCCCCAGGATGCCGTGACGCCTTCCGAGGAGCCGCCCCACTGCGTGCGCAGCTGCTGGACGATCTGCGGCAACGAGAAAGCAGGAGGAGCGCTCACCCCCGCATCCAGCGCATTGGTCCCGGCGTCAGCGCCCGCGTCGCCCGGATCGGAGAGATCCTGGCAACCCGGTCCGCCCGAAGCGACACCCGCGAGGCTACAAAGTCCGCACATCTTCGGTCTATTCCCCTCCGCCCGCGAAGCGATTCGCAGTCACGAATCTAACGCAAATGAATCTCCGTCTTGGCCAAAATGTGTTGCATAATTACAAAACTGCGGCGCGCGATTGAATCAAATGCGATCCATCGTGAGCCGCTACGCAACTATGGAACCCGACTACCCGGTTACTTCTCGCGGAACGTTTTCGCGAGCTGATCCTGCAGCGGCCGGACAAAGTACGAGACGACCGTGCGGATCGTCGTCTGAATGAACGCCTCGACCGGCATTCCGGGCACCAGCTTCAGTCCTTCAAGCCGCGCGATCTCGCCCGGTGAAACTGCAATTCGCACCGTGTAGTAGCTCGCGCCCGTTCGCTGATCCTGCGACACGTCGGCCGATACGACCGCGACCACGCCGTTGAGTTCCGGCGTCGTGCGGCTGCTGAAGGCGGAGAAACGAAGCACCGCAGCCTGCCCAACCCGCACCTGGTCGATGTCCTGCGGCTGCACCTTGGCCTCGACGATGAGTTTGTCGGCCGCCGGCACGATCAGCATGATCTGCTGGCCGGCCGAGACGACGCCGCCCACGGTGTGAACGTCGAGCTGATGCACCATCCCGTTCTGCGGCGCGCGGATGTCGACACGCTTGAGCTGATCCTCGGCGGCGACCTTCTTCTCGACGAGTTCGGCCGTCTTGCCGCGGATGTCGGCGAGATCCTTGCCGACTTCGGTGCGCAGATCGTGATCGATCTGCAGGATCTGTATCCTGGTTTCGGCGATCTTGCCTTTCGACTGTGCGATCGCCGCCACGAGCTGGCCGCGCTCGCCCTCAAGGCGCGCCTGCTCGCGTTCCAGTGTCGTGACCCGGTTGAACTGCACGAGCTGCTTCGCCCAAAGTTCGCGCACGCCTTCCAGTTCTTTCTTGATCCACTCGACCTGCTTGTCCTTCGAGGCAACCTGGGCGATCAGGCCCCCGATCTCTTCCTCCGACTGCGCAACGCGTTCGGCAAGCTGCGCCTTCGACCCTTCGCGCGTCCTGCGGCGGATGTCGAACAGCTCGGATTCGCCCCGGACGAGAGGGCCGATCTCGGGATCGTCCTGGCGCGACAGCAGATCGGCTGGAAAGTCGATCCGGTCCCGCCCTTCAAGCTCCGCTTCCTCGCGTGCGCGCCGGGCGCCGAATTCGTACAGGCCTTTCACCACGATCGCGAGATTGGCTTTGGTCTGGGTGTCGTCGAGCTTGATGACGATGTCGCCCGCGTTCACCAGATCGCCGTCGCGCACGCGCAATTCGGCGACCACGCCGCCGGTCGGGTGCTGCACTTTCTTGACGTTGGTATCGACCACCAGCTGGCCTTGCGCGATCACCGCGCCCGCGAACTCGCTGGTCGCCGCCCAGCCGCCGAGGCCGACGACGAGCAGCGCGATCACCGCCAGGCTGACGTACAGGTGCCGCCGGATCGATGCGCGCGCATTCATGGCGCGGTCCCTCCGGCCTCACCGACCAGCCGCAACCCGGTGCTTCCGCCGGCGGCTGCCACGGCAGGAACGCCTGCGGCCGGTGCCGCCGCGGGCTGCTGCGGCGCGAACAGCTTCGCGAGTACTTCGTCGCGCGGCCCGAGCGCGTGGACGCGCCCACCGACCATGGCGAGCACCTGATCCACGCCGGCGAGAGCGGCAGACCGGTGCGCAACGACGACCACAATGCCGCCGCGCGCCCGTACGCGCATGATGGCTTGCGTCAGCGCCTTGTCGCCATCGGTATCGAGGTTGGAATTCGGCTCGTCGAGCACGACAAGGAACGGATCGCGGTAGAGCGCACGGGCAAGCGCGATGCGCTGACGCTGGCCGGCCGACAGCATCGTGCCGCTTTCGCCGATCTGGGTGTCGTAGCCTTCCGGCAGGCGCACGATCAGGTCATGGACGCCGGCAGCCTGGCTCGCCGCGATGATCGCGTCGGACGGCGCCTCCGACTCGAACCGGGCGATGTTCTGCGCCACCGTTCCGGCGAACAGTTCGACGTCCTGGGGCAGATAGCCGATGTGCCGACCGAGATCGGCCGGCGACCATTGGTCCATCGCGGCGCCATCGATGCGCACCTTGCCGCGAGCCGGCGCCCATACGCCGACCAGCAGCCGCGCCAGCGACGACTTGCCGGACGCGCTCGGTCCGATGATGCCCAGCCCTTGTCCGGCCTTCAGTGTAAAGCTGACGTCCTGAACGACGACGCGTTGCACGCCCGGCGGAGTGGCGACGACGTTCTCCACCGCAAGGGTGCCCTTCGGTGCCGGAAGCGCCATCGGCTCTGAGTCTTTACCGGTTGCCTGCAGGAATTCGGACAGCCGCCGCCAGCTCTGGCGCGCGGCCACGAAGCCCCTCCAGTTGGCGATCGCGAGTTCGACCGGCGCAAGCGCGCGGGCGACGATGATCGAACTCGCGATGATGATGCCGGCGGTCGCCTGCTGCTGGATCACCAGATAAGCGCCGAGGCCGAGCACCCCGGACTGAAGCGTGAGACGCAGCACTTTTGAAACTGCCCCAAGACCGCCCGCCACGTCCGATGTCTGTAGCTGGCTGGCGAGATATTTGGTGTTGGCATCGCCCCAGATCTTGCCCATGCGCGGCGCCATGCCCATCGCCTGCAAAACCTCGGCGTTGCGGCGCCCGGCGTCGGCAAGCGTGTTGCGCGCACCGACATGCATCATCGCCATGCGGGATGGCCGCCGCGTCATGATCTCCGAGAGAATCGTGAGGCTGGTCAGGATGACCGCACCGATCAGCGCAGCGAATCCGATCCAGGGATGAAAGAGAAAACAGAGGATGATGTAGATCGGCATCCACGGCAGATCGAACAATGCAAGAGGTCCGGTGCTCACCAGGAACGACCGTATCTGATCGAGATCGCGCAAGGGAGCGAGGCCGTCGCTTTGTCCCTTCGACCGCATCGGTAGCTGGACCACAATGTCGTAAACGCGTCCGCTCAGTTTCTCGTCGAGCGAGGCCGCGACGCGCACCAGAATACGCGAGCGGATGACGTCGAGAATGCCCTGGAATGCAAACAACGCCAGCGCGAGGACCGAGAGCGCGATGAGGGTCGGGATGCTGCGGCTCGGCAGCACCCGGTCGTAAACCTCGAGCATGTAGAAGGAGCCGGTCAGATACAGGATGTTGATCAGGCCGCTCATCAACGCGACCGCGATGAAGGCGTGCCAGCACGCAGCCAGCGCCTCGCGCAGCTCCGACGACGACGCCGAGCGGTTACCAGGACGGGCCGCGCTCATCAAAGACATCAATCCCCCAACCGTCGCTCGGCCGGCCCTGTGGCCGCCGAGCCGGGTCAGGCGCGTTCAATTCGCTGCCGACCCACCGGGCACATCGCTCTACTGCGCGAATTAGGCAAAACTAGCACGGCTGTGCACGTTGCTTGGTTAATTTTTGTAGGGAGTTTTGCGGATTGCCGGTTGAAGCGGAATTTTGGTTCCGCTGCTTGGGCGAACACGCGGCCGCATGAGCTATGGCAGCATAAGTAATTGATCGGACATGATAATTTGCCCCCAGTCCGGTTGTATCGGTCCTGTCCCACTTTAACCGGACCTCACCGGTTCCGCTTGACGCATGAGGCGTTCATACGTTCATTGCCGCCATGGAAATCAAAGGCCTCG
>JAXDOA010000470.1:0-7027 GCA_034669125.1 Hyphomicrobiales bacterium | reverse complement strand
TCGGTGCCGTCATCAAATTGCAGCCATGTCGCGTTGCGGTTCGAACTTCCGACGTTCACATCCTTGCTGAACGGAATGATGGAGATGTAGACGTCGCCATCAGTCGTCGCGGCGGTCTTGAGTTGATCGATCAGGTTTTTGGTCGCGGTTTTTAGCGCATCGATCTTTCCGGCACTTGCCATCGATCCGGTCGTGTCAAGAACGAGCGCAACGCGCAGTCGCTGATTGCCCCACTTGATCGTCGACGAGCTGCCGACGCTGAGCTCGCTCATGCCCATGACGCGGCTGAACGTCGTGTCGATCGTTCCGGACGCCGCGAGCGTCAAAGCCGAGCCGTTCGTCGTGCTGTAGGTAGCCGTCACGACGACATTCTTGGCGTCGGGACGGTTGAATTGTGCAAAGAACATATCGCTCGACTGCTGCTGCAGCTGGGCCGCCGTGAGATTCGGAGCCGTACGCGCCATCGCAAGCGCGGTCGCGTCGAGTGCTGCCTGCACTGCAGCCCTCATCGAGTTGCCGCGGGTGTAATCCACCGCCATGCCGGTGAGGCCAACGACCGGAATAATGGCGAGTGCGAAGATCGGCGCGACGTTGGCGCGCCGATCATTGAAAAAACGCGCAAGCATATCTCTCAGTCCCTTGCATGATCGACGGAGCTGCAGAGTGGCGCGCAGGCTTTTACTTTCGGTCTCGCGCGAGCCGGAACTTCTCTTAAAATGCGCTAAGGATAAATCGCTATTCGATGCCGAAGCGCGGACAGCGGCGCATCGCTCGGCCCGCGCCATCGCGGTATCCGCGCATTCCGGCGCGTTGGTAAACGCCGCATTGATCGCATTGCAGAGAAACACTTAAGCGGCCGGTAAGGATAGGCCTTAGCGGTGGATTCAACATAGCGGCATTCGCACGCCGAACTTCAGGAAGGATTCAGTTTCGAAGCGCAGTTTGCCCGCAACAAAAGCAAGTAGAACTACGGGGACGGCGTTGCGTAAAAATACCATCGTGATGGTCGGCATAGCGGTCGTGTTCGGGCTCCTTGCGGTGTTCGTTGCCCAAGGCTGGCTGAACTATCAGGCCGAGCTCAGCCGCAAAGTCGTCGCGCCGAAGGAAAAACCGGTTGCGACGCGCACCATCGTCGTTGCGACAGGACCGTTGCGTTTCGGCACGCACGTCTCGGCGGACCATCTGCGTGAAGTGACCTGGCCCGACGAAGCGCTGCCTGCCGGCACGTTCAGCTCGATCGCCGACGTGATGTCGGGCGGCAAGCGTATCGTGCTCGCCTCGATCGAGCGCAACGAGCCGCTTCTGCGCACCAAGATCACCGGGCCCGGACAAAAAGCGACGCTCTCGGCGGTGATCCAGGACGGCATGCGCGCCGTGACGGTGCGCGTCAACGACGTCGAGGGCGTCGGCGGCTTCGTGCTGCCGGGCGACCGCGTCGACGTGCTGCTCACGCGCCAGAGCGAGCGCACCACCGGCATGAACGACGTGGTGCTGCAGAATGCCCGCGTGCTCGCGGTCGATCAACTCGCGGACGACGCGGCCGACCGGCCGACGGTCGTGAAGGCGGTGACGCTCGAAGTCGACACCACCGGCGCGCAGAAGATCGCGCTCGCGGCTTCGCTCGGCAATCTGTCGCTGATGCTGCGCCGCGCCGGCGAGCAGGTGATGGACGCCACGCGGCGCGTGACCACCAGCGATCTCAGCCAGACCGAAGTGATGCAGCAGGCACCGGTGGCGAAGAGCTTCGCCAAGGTCTCGGTGACGCGCGGAACGACCAAGCAGGAATACAACGTCGCGTCAGAAGAAACGGAATGGCGCCAGGGCGCCGAAGAACAGGCAGCGGCTCGCCGCTGAATATCGGGGAAGGGGTTGGGTCATGGGGAACACAGCAAACCGGGGCGCGCGGCGCCCTGACACCGCCGCGCCACCGCGCGGCTGGTTGAAGACGGTCCTGCGGGCCGGCTTCGTGCTGGCATCCGCGGCCGCCGTGCAGCTCGCCGCCGGCCTCGTGCTGGCCACCGCGCAGGCCGGCGAGGTCGAACTGACCGCGCGCCGCACCTCGGCGGTCGTCAAGATCTCGATCGGGAAATCCGAAAGCGTGCGCACCGGCGAAAGCTTCTCCGAGGTGATCGTCAGCGATCCGGATGTCGCCGACGCGATCCCGCTCACCGACCGTTCGCTCTCGGTGCTGGGCAAGAAGATCGGCAACGCGCGCGTTTCGGTTTACGGCGAAAGCAAGCGGCTGGTCGGCGTGTACGACATCGAAGTGTCCTACGACACCTCGCGGCTTGGCAGCGAGCTTGCGCAGCGTTTCCCGCATGCGCGCTTCCGCGTCTCGTCGGTCAACGGCCGCATCATGCTGGGCGGCACCGCGCCGAATGCCACGACAGTCGATCAGGCGATGATCATCGCCAAGCAGTTCGGCGCGGACGTGATCAATTCCATGAAGGTGAGTTCGCCGCAGCAGGTGATGCTGGAAGTGCGCTTCGTCGAAGCCTCGCGCTCGGCGGGCCGCGACCTCGGCGTCAACTGGCAGGCGGTGCAGACGAATCTCTTGTCCGGCGGCTCCGGTATCGGCGCGGCGGTCGGCACCGGAGCGCTCATTTCGGGTGGCGCGCCGTTCGGCGCAGTGGTCGGCCGTCTGCTCGGCAACGGCGTGCAGGCCGATGCGCTGTTGCAGGCGCTCGAGCAGCGCGGCGTGGTGCGCCGCCTCGCCGAGCCGAACCTGACGACACTCTCGGGCGACACCGCGAGCTTCCTCGCCGGCGGCGAGTTTCCCATTCCGGTCGCGTCGAATCTCGGCTCGATCTCGGTCGAGTTCAAGAAATACGGCGTCGGCCTCGCGTTCACGCCGACTGTGCTCGGCGACGGCGTGATCAACCTGAAGATCGAGCCGGAAGTCAGCCAGATCGACCCGACTACGACGATCACCATCGGAGCGATCACCATCCCGGCGCTGATCGTGCGGCGCGCCAACACAACGGTGGAGCTGCGCGACGGCCAGAGCTTCGCGATCGCGGGATTGTTGCAGGCCATCAGCACGGCGGACCAGAAGCAGTTGCCCTGGCTTGCCGACGTGCCGGTGCTCGGCGCGCTCGCGCGCAGCGCCTCGTATCAGAAGAAAGAAACCGACCTCGTCATCATCGTGACGCCGCGCATCGTGCGCCCTGCCCGTCCCGGCGACGTGCTGCGCACCCCGCTCGACACCACCAAGCCGGCCAACGACGCGGAATTCTTCCTGCTCGGCCAGTCGGAGGTGACGGTGCCGATGGACCGGCGAATCAAAGGCCGCTCGGACGGGAGCCCGCCTCCGGTCGGGCATATCCTCGATGTCCCCAAGGGAGTGAGCTATGTCGCGAAGTAACGCGCCCGCAATCCTGGCGCTCGCCGCCACCACGCTGCTCGGCGCGTGTACGGACATGTATCTCGACCGGCGCGACACCGTGAGCTTCGCGGCCGGCGACGCACCCGCCGCCAACAAGGTCACGCACATGGTCGACCCGTGGCCGTTGCGCGCCGGCGACCGCAACATCATGCATGACGGCGAACGCATGGCGACCGCGGCGGAGCGTTACCGCACCGACAAGGTCAAGCCGCTGATGGGCGCCAGCACGTCGTCGGTGAAATACGAGCCGGTACTGCTGCAGCCCGCCTCGAAGTAAGAGTCATTGATGTTCGCGCGTACCAGTTCAGAGCCGGTGAAAACGCGCGTCGTGGCGCAGTGCCGCGACGCCGATTTCGAGCGCCTGGTGCGCTCGACCTTCGGCATGGACGCCAAGGTCGAGCTCAGTGTCGTGACCGGCACATTCGCCAACGAAGTGCGCAAGCTCGATACCGCCAGCGCCACCGTGGTGATCGTCGATATCGATCCGGCCAGCGAGGCGGATTTCACGGCGCTCAATGCGCTGACCCAGCGGCTCGGTGGCCTTCCGCCGGTCATCGTCGCGATCCCGGGGTTCGACGTGTCGGTCGCGCGGCAATTGATCCAAATGCGGGTCGCGGACTTCGTCGTGAAGCCGGTGCAACCGCTCGATCTGGTGCGCGCCTGCGCGCGCGCCGCGCAGGGCGCCAAGAACGGCAGCGCCGCGACCGAGGCGACGATCTACACCTTCCTGCCCGCCTCCGGCGGCGTCGGCCTGACCACGCTGGCGATCGAGACCGCGATGCAGCTCCTCAAGGGCGACGGCTCCCAGAAATCCTCGACTTGCCTGGTCGACCTCGATTTCCAGCACGGCTCGTGCTGCGACTATCTCGACCTCGAACCGCGTCTCGACCTCGACGAGATCGAGCCGCGTCCCGACCGCCTCGACCGCCAGCTGCTGGAAGTGATGATCTCGGAGCATCCATCCGGGCTGAAGGTGATCGCGGCGCCGAGCCGCCCCGCCGAGATGCGCTCGTTCGATTTCGAGGTGGTGACGCGGCTGCTCGATCTGGTGGCGGCGCACTTCGACAATGTCGTGATCGACGTGCCGCGCACGTGGTTCGCCTGGACCGACAGCGTGCTGATCGGATCGAACCGCCTGTTTCTCGTCACCGAGATGACGGTTCCGGGGCTCAAGCACGCACGCCATCTGGTCAACGTGATCCGCGAGCGCCTCACCGACGGGCCGCGCCCCGAGGTCATCGTCAACCGGTTCGAGCAGCGCCTGTTCGGGCCCGGCCTGCGCCGCGCCGACATCGAGCAGGCGCTCGGCGACTCGCTCGCCTGCACGATCCCGAACAATTTCCGCCTCGTGAGCGAGGCGATCGATCGCGGCGTGCCGCTCGATGAAGTGAAGGCCGGCAACAACATTTCCGGCGCGCTCGCCAAACTGCTCGCGCCGCCGAAAAAGCCGAAAAGCGCCGCAACGCCGGCGCCGACATCGAGCGAGCGCAAGCTCGCGCTCGTGCGCTGAGGCAACCATGTTCGGACGTTTCACCGCGACGCGACGCATCGCCGAGGTGCAGGCCGCAGCCGCGAGCGCCGCGGCACCGGTCGCCGAACTCGCACCCGCCGAAGCGCCGAGCCTGCAGATGGTGGCGGAACTGCCCAGGCTCGAACCGAATGTCGAGCTCGCGCCGTCGATCTCCCCGCTGCGCGACAAGCTGCTCGACGCCAAGGTGCGGTTGCACCGGCGGCTGATCGAGGAGATCAATCTTTCGGCGATCGAGAAAGTCTCCGAAGGCGAGGTGCGGCGGCAGATTTCCGCGCTGGTCGCCCAATATGTGCTCGCCGAGCGCATCGCGCTCAACGCGCAGGAGCTCGATGCCTTCGTCGACGAGATCATCGACGAGATGACGGGCCTCGGCCCGATCGAGCCGCTGCTCAAGGATCCGACGATCAACGATATCCTGATCAACGGCCACGAATGCGTCTACATCGAGCGCGCCGGCATCCTCGAACCGACGCCGGTGCGCTTCAAGGACGAGGCGCACCTCTTGCGCATCGTCAACAAGATCGTCTCGGCGGTCGGGCGGCGCGTCGACGAAACGCAGCCGCTGTGCGACGCGCGCCTGCTCGACGGCTCGCGCATCAACATCGCGGTGCGGCCGATCGCGGTCGACGGGCCGCTGGTGTCGATCCGCAAATTCTCCAAGAAGCCCTACAACCTGAAAAAGCTGATCGAGGTCGGCGCGCTCAAGCCCGCGATGGGCGAAGTGCTCGCCGCCGCCGTCTCGGCGCGCATCACGTCGATCATCTCGGGCGGCACCGGCTCGGGCAAGACCACGATGCTCAACGCGCTGTCGGCCTTCATCTCCGACAAGGAACGCCTCGTCACCATCGAGGACGCAGCCGAACTGCAATTACAGCAGCCGCACGTCGGCCGTATGGAAACACGCCCGCCCAACGTCGAGGGCAAGGGTGAAATCCGCCAGCGCGAACTCGTCAAGAACGCGCTGCGCATGCGGCCCGACCGCATCATCCTCGGCGAGTGCCGCGGCGAGGAAGCCTTCGACATGCTGCAGGCCATGAACACCGGCCATGAAGGCTCGATGGCGACCATCCACGCCAACACGCCGCGCGACGCGATCTCGCGCCTCGAACAAATGATCGGCATGGCCGGCATGCCGATGACCATCGCGTCGGTGCGCGGCCAGATCGCGGCCGCGATCCGCGTCATCGTGCAGCTCCAGCGCCTCTCCGACGGCAAGCGCAAGGTCACGGCGATCTCCGAGATCACGGGCCTCGAAGGCGACATTCTGCAAATGCAGGACATCTACAAATACGTGCGCACCGGGACGGCCGCCGACGGCACGGTCGAGGGCCATTTCCAGGCGACCGGCGTGCGCCCACGCTTCCTTTCCGAGCTCGTCGCGCGCGGCATCAATATTCCGGGCGCGTATTTCGACCCGTCGAAGCCGCTGTAGTCCCATGTGGTTCGAACTCGACACCACCACGCTGATCACGATCTGTGCGGCGATCTCGGTCGTGCTGTTCGCCGAGGCGGTCTATCTGCTTGGGTTTTCCACAGCGTCGTATCGCAGCAACGTCAACCGCCGCCTCAAGCTCTCCAAGGACCAACCCGACCGCGAGGCGATCCTGATCCAGCTGCGGCGCGAGCGCGGGCTCTCCAGCGACGGAATGCTGCGCTACGGCGTGCAGTGGTTCAACCGGCTGATGCTCGAATCCGGCATGACGCGCAGCGGGCTGACGCTTGCCCTGATCGCGCTCGCGGCCGGCGGCGCGGCGTTCGCTGGCGTGATGCACCTTCGCGGCGAGGCGATGGAAGCGGGCGCAGCGGCGCTGATCGCCGGACTGTTGTTGCCGTTCTCGATGCTGATCTTCATGCGGCGGCGGCGGCACGGAAAATTCGCCGGGCAATTCCCCGACGCGATGGACATCATCGTGCGCTCGTTGCGCGCCGGACACCCGGTGCCGGTCGCGGTGGCGCTGGTCGCACAGGAGCTGCCCGATCCGATCGGCACAGAATTCGGCATCGCGGCAGACGAGATCACCTATGGGGCCGACGTCGAAACCGCGATGCGCAATCTTTACTTTCGCGTCGGGCAGGAGGACCTGCCGCTGTTCGTCACCGCGGTGTCGATC
>JAXDOA010000469.1:0-2997 GCA_034669125.1 Hyphomicrobiales bacterium | reverse complement strand
CCATGTTGCACAGCGTGTCGGCATCGCCGGTGTTGTCGTCGACCGCTTGCGCGGCGCGGCCGAGCAGCGCGCGCACTGCCTCGATGCGCGTCGCCATGTCGGCAAGCCGCAGCGCCACCGCCTGATGCTTGATCAGGATGCGTCCGCCCTGCACGTAGTTCTGCACATAGTCCGCGGTGACCTCGAAGGCGCGCACGCCGACCCCCAGATTCTTCGCCGCCTGGATGATTTTTCCCGGCCGGAAATAGACGCCGGCCTTCGCCAGCGCATTGTTCTCGACCAGGAGGTGGTCCGCCGGCACGCGCATGTCCTCGAACACCAGCTCACCGTTGTTCATGAAGCGGCAGCCCATCGTCTCGTTGCAGCGCGCGACGGTCAGCCCCGGCGTGTCGCGCGGCACGAGGAAGCTCGACGTGCCCTGCAGCATGCCGACTTTCGGATTGGTGTTGGCGTAGACCACATAGAGGCCGGCGTCGTAGCCGTTGGAGATGAACTGCTTGCGGCCGTTGATCACCCAGGTGTCGCCGTCCTTCACGGCGCGCGTCTGCATCGCGGCTTCCGGCACGTTGTAGGGCAGCCAGCGGTCGGAGGCGCCGCGCGGCTCGGTCAGGCAATGCGCCAGCAGGAATTGCGGATCGGCGACGAGGCGGGCGAACCATGTCTCCTGGAGGTGGCGCGGCGCCAGGTTGCGCAGCAGCACCGACACCTTCCAGTTCTGCACCAGCTTATCGGCGAGGCCGGAATCGCCACGCGCGATTTCTTCGGAGATCAGCGCGAACGTCTGCACCTCCGAGCCGGGCTCGAGCTCGATGCCGCCAAACTCCTCCGGCACGCCGAGCGTGCGGATGCCGATCTTGTCCGCGCCTTCGAGGATCGAGGCGGGCAGGCGCGCGCCGGGGTTCAGGTCCCATTCGCGCTGCCAGTTCGCCCGGATGAACGGGATGACGGCGTCGTCCACGAACGCGCGGCAGGACGCGCGCATCAGGTTTTGTTCTTCGGTCGGCGGCATTTCGCAGTCTCCGTTAACTTTCGTGTGTGGACGAGCAGAAACAGTACCCGAACGCGCCGTCGAGCGGGAACCCGCGCGGGGCACAGGCCGTTGGATTGGATTGTCGTCCATGGAGGGATGAAAATGGTCCGGCTGACATCATTGAGTGCGGTCGTCGCCATAGCCCTCGGCCTCGCGCCGGCCGCTGCCGCCCCGCGATCGCTCACCCTTCAGGACGTGAATACGGCCGAGCTTTCCAAGCCCACGGCCAAGGCTTCGCAAGCTGCGAACATCAAGGCGCAGGTCCTGCTCGACCGCGCCTCCTTTTCTCCGGGTGCGATCGATGGGCGCGAGGGCGACAATTTCGAGAATGCGCTGCGCGGTTTCCAGAAGAAGAACGGGCTGGAACAGACCGGCAAGCTCGACAAGGCGACGTGGGACAAGCTCACGCAAGGCACCGAGCCCGCCCTGATCGAATACACGATCACGGCGGCGGACGTGAAAGGCCCGTTCGCCGAGGAGATTCCGGCCAAATACGAGGACAAGGCGAAACTGAAGCGCCTCGACTACACCAGCGCGGCCGAGATGCTCGCCGAGCGCTTCCACAT
This sequence comes from Hyphomicrobiales bacterium, assembly GCA_034669125.1. Classification (GTDB taxonomy): domain Bacteria; phylum Pseudomonadota; class Alphaproteobacteria; order Rhizobiales; family Xanthobacteraceae; genus PALSA-894. The sequence continues at coordinate 1,401 of JAXDOA010000469.1, read as the reverse complement.
GGATCAGGAGTTTCTTGAAACGCTCAATCGCGGCAAGGATTTCGACAAGGCCGGGACCGCGATCCTCGTTACCAACGTCAACGTGAAGCCGGTTTCGCTCGGCGCCAAGGCGGCAAAACTCGAAGTCGACAAGGGCAACGGCGTGGTCCGCGTTCTCGCCAGGGACGGCGCGCTGCTCGCGGCCTATCCGGCCTCCGTCGGCAGCGAGGAGAAGCCCGCGCCCTCAGGCACGCTCAAGGTGGTGCGCGTCGCGCACAATCCGACCTACACTTACGACCCGGCGTTCAAGTTCAGGGGCGTGAAGGCCGACGAGAAGCTGCATATCGCCCCGGGGCCGAACAATCCGGTCGGCTCGGTGTGGATCGCGCTGAACGAAAAGAGCTACGGCATCCACGGCACATCCGAGCCGAGCAAGGTCGGCAAGGTCGACTCGCACGGCTGCGTGCGGCTGACCAACTGGGACGCGCTGGCGCTGGCGAAGATGGTGAAGAAGGGGACGGTGGTGGAGTTTGTTGATTAGGCTCCGCTGTCATCTCGGAAGCCGCGAAGCGGCTATCCGGGACCCATCTCTCGATCTGCGCTGACGGAGGCATGGATCCCGGGGTCTCGCCCCGGCTCAACGCCGTGGTCGCCCGGGATGACAACCGGTGATAATCACGCCGCCTTGCGCGTCGAAAGGAACTCGCCCATGCGGTCGAGCGCCTTCAGAATATTCCCCGTCGAATTCGCATACGACACGCGCACGTAGCCTTCGCCCAAAATTCCGAAATCCGGTCCGCCGATCAGCGCGACGCCGGAATCCTCCAACAGCGACGTCGCGAGCGGCTTGGCCTTCCAGCCGGTGCGCTTCACGTTCGGGAACGCGTAGAACGCGCCCTTCGGCATCACGCACGAGACGCCCGGCAGGCGGTTGAGCCCTTTGACCACGACCGCCCGGCGCTTGTCGAACTCCGCGACCATCCTGATCGAGGCGTCCTGCGGACCCGTCAAAGCCGCCAGTCCCGCAAACTGCGTCGGCGCGTTGACGCAGGAATAGAGGTTCACGGCGAGCTTGCGCGCGTAGTCGTAAAGCTTGCCGGGCCACACCGCGTAGCCGAGGCGCCAGCCGGTCATCGCGTAGGTCTTGGACCAGCCGTTGAGCAAAATCAGCCGGTCGCGGATCGACGGATATGACAAGAGGCACACATGCGTCTCGCCGTCGTAGGTCATCTGGTCGTAGATCTCGTCCGACATGATCGCGACGTTCGGCCACTTCTCGAGACCGGCAACGAACTTGTCGACCTCGGCCTTGGGCGTGACGCCGCCGGTCGGGTTGGCGGGCGAGTTCAGGATGATCAGCCGCGTCTTGTCGGTGATCAGGCCGAGCGTTTCCTCGGCCGAGAACGCGAACCCGTTCTCCTC
>JAXDOA010000468.1:0-3132 GCA_034669125.1 Hyphomicrobiales bacterium | reverse complement strand
CGCGTACCAGGTGATGAGAGCGAAGAAGAACGCCAGGGTGGCGAGGCTCAGGATATCGAGCACGGCCCGCACGCGCGGCTTCACGCGTACATAGACGGTATCGATGCGGATGTGCGAGCGCGTCAGCAGCGCCGTGGAGAGGCCCCACGCGCTGGAGATCGCGAGCGCGTAGCCGGAGAGCTCGTCGGCGCCGCCGAGCGTCAACGAGAGCGTGTAGCGCAACGTGATGTCGATGCAGATCACGATGGAGGCGATCAGCAGCAACGCGCCGCCGACCACCGCTCCGACGCGCGAGATTTCCGTCGCGATCGTCTGCAGGCGCTCCATCGGGCCTCGCCGGGGTAAGAGTGACCCGCGGCTACGGCGTCGGCGCCTTCAATCCCAGCGCCTTGCCGACGGTGTCGTTCCACTCCTTGGCGCATTCGGCGCCGCAACGCTTGGCCCAGCCGGCGAGCACCGCACCCTCGACCAGCTTCTTGTGCGTCTCCGCCTCCTCGGGCTTCACCGCGACGATGGTCGTCTGTGCGAGCTTGCCCATGGTGCAGGGCTGCTTGCCGGTGTTGCAGTTGTCGGCCTCGCCGGTCGTGGTTTTGATCGTCGCCCACATCTTGTTTTCGTAGGCGGCAAACTGCTCGGTGAGGAACGCCTGCGTTTTCGCATCGAGCCGCTTCCATGTGTCGAGGTTCACCGCCAGCACGTTGATGCTCCAGCCGAGCGACATCGGGTAGATCGACTTGGTGACCTCGTTCCAGCCCGCGGTATTGCCCGACAGGCTGCCGGTCACGCCGCAATCGACCACACCGGCGCTGAGCGCCGAGACCACTTCGGCGAATGCCATGCTGACCGCGGTCGCGCCGACGCCGCCGAGGAAGTCGCGCATGGTGTTGTTGAACACGCGCACCTTCTTGCCTTTGAAGCCGGCGAGCCCGCTCACCACGTCCTTGCACCAGAAGACCTGCGGCGTGTTGCCGCCGAACGCCAGCAGCTTGGCGTTCCAGTTCTTCTGCATCTGCCGGTCGATCACGCCGCGATAGGCGTCACATGCGGCGCGCGCCTTGTCGGGATCGAGCGTCAGCCCCGCGAGGTCGCAGGCCTCGAAGCGCGGGTCGTCGCCGGCCATCTTGGAAATGTCCATGCCGGCGAAGTCCATGATGCCGAGCTTGAGCAGCCGCAACATGGTCTTGTCGTCGATGCTCATCTGGTCGAGCGGCGTGATGTCGGCCGTGATGGCGCCCTTGGAGGCTTCCGTGATGGTCTTGCGCCAGAACGGCACCTCGTCATGGATGGACACCGGCGTCGGGCCGTTGAGGCCGATGACCTTGAACTGATTTCTCGGCAAGTCCTGCGCGGCGGCCCCGGTTGCGATGGCGCCCGCCAGGGCCAGTCCTGTCCAAAAACCGCGCAGCATGTGGTATCTCCCCCGATCAATGCGGCATCCCGGCCAAGTGTGTCACCAGTCACGGAGGCTTGGCAATGCGGGATAAAGGGCAGGCTGCTGCCTCGTTAGGCGTCAGCCTCGTCCAGAATAGGGAGTTTGAGGTGCCTCAGCCGATCACCGTGGAGCTGCGCGGCAAGCGCGTCGAGATCACCGACGAGAAGCGTGCCGCCATCATGGACGAAATGCCGGAGATCGCCTGGATCAAGGACGAGGCGCTGCGCCAGAAGGTCACGGACGCCTGGGTGGCGGCGGTCGGATCGAGCAGCTTTTCGCGCATCGGGGACATGAAGCCGTCTGGCAACTACGACTCGCGGCCGCTGCGGCGCGGCACGCAGGCCGATCACATCCGCTCCGTCACCCGCATGGCGGTCAAGACCGCCGAGGAGATGGCGAGCCTGTTCCCGGATTTCTCCTACGACCGCGACCTGCTGATCGCCGGTTGCCTGTGTCACGACATCGGCAAGGTGTGGGAATTCGACCCGGAGAACGTCAAGCGCTGGAAGGCCGATCCGCGCGCTACCGGCATGCCGTCGCTGCGCCATCCCGGCTACGGCATCCACATTTGCCTGACCATGGGCCTGCCCGAGGAGGTCGCGCACTGCGCCGCCGCGCATTCAGGCGAAGGCGATCTGCTCGTGCGCAGCCTGGAGAACACGATCCTGCATTGGGCCGACTACACGTTCTGGCGCGTGGTCGAGGCCGGCGACCAGTTCGCCGAGAAGGACCCCTGGCTCGAAGGCGAAACGAGCGGACGCAGCGGGGGGCCCCTGCGCTGAACTCTCCTATTTCCACTTCGCCAGGAAGAAGCGCGGCAGTTCGTCCGCGTAGGGCGTGAAGTCGAGCTGCTTGGCGTGGGCGTAAATCGTCACATAGGTGTGCAGCGGCAGCCAGTAGGCCTGCTCGGTGATGCGATGGATCGCGGCCGAGTAGGCTTTCTTGCGCACCTCCGGGTCATTCGTTGAGCCGCCCTCGCCGAGCCACTTCTGCACGTCCGGATCCCGCGCATAGTCCATGCCGCCGCCGTCGAAGAAGTTCGGCAGGATCGCCGACACGTCGTTGATCGAATAGCTGCCCCAGCTGCCGAGATACATGCGCAACTCGCCCGCGTTGGTGCGCTGGACAACGGCCTGCACCTGTTGCTGGTTGAGCTTGGCGCGGATGCCGACCGCCTGCAGGTAGTTCTGAACCGATGAAGCCCACTGCGGCGGAATGTAGGTCGTGACCTCGACATCGAACCCGTCGGGGTGCCCGGCCTCGGCGAGCAGCTGTTTCGCCTTGGCGGGATTGTAGTCGTAGAGCACCGAGGCTTCGGCATCGCAGCCGAACTGCGGTGGGAAGCACGGTGCGGGCGGCACGCGGCTGCCGCCGGTGACGAGCTTCTCGGCGATCGCCTGCCGGTCGATCGCATGCCAGACCGCCTGGCGCACCTTCAGCTTGGTGAGCGGGTTGTCGGCGCCGGTGCGCCCGGCGGCGTCGAGTGAGAGATAGCCGACCCGCATCGACTCTTTGCGCACAGCCTGGAGGATCGGAAGCTTGTTGATGTTGTCGAACTGGTCTGGGTTGACGTTCCAGATCCAGTCGGCACGGCCGGCGAGCAACTCGGTCATTTCGGTCGCCGCGTCGGGTACAAAGCGCACGCTCAACTTCTTGATGGCGGGTTTCCCCTTCGGGCTCCCGGCCCAGTAATCCTCGAA
>JAXDOA010000467.1:0-9786 GCA_034669125.1 Hyphomicrobiales bacterium | reverse complement strand
AATCGTGAGCAGCAGCATCTCGGCGACGATCACGCGCTTGCGGCCCAGCACGTCCGCGATCGTGCCTGCGAACGGCGCCGTGATGGCGATTGCCAGCGCGGTCGCCGTCATGGTCAGGCTGATGTCGGCCGGAGTGACGGAGAATTCCTGCGCCAGCAACGGCAGCAGCGACTGCGGCGCATACAGATTGAGAAACGCGCAGAAGCCCGGAATGCCGACCGCGGCGCGTCGGAAACCCTGGTTCATGGATGACATCTCATGGCCGGTACCGCGCTTGAATCCAGTCGAGCACGAAAAGGACCGCGTGCTCTGTCGCCGGAGAAGTTGCACACTCCACGATCATGACCAAGGGCTTGCAGTCTTCGATCTACTTTTCACTATCGTGAAACGTACTTCCGATGGTGACGCTGCGATCGAGGCACTCACCGCGCCGGCGCGCGACACAGGTGGAGCGCGCTCGCGCATTATGTCGCAGCGGCAGATGACGATCTGCCGCGGCTGCCCCACTGAGATTGTGTCGTGAACCGCATCCCCGATCTGGTGGTGTCGTTAACCGCATTGCTTAACGGATTCGCCAAGACATGAGCGGTATGCGTGCCGCAACTGACGCGCTGCTCGCGTGGCGGAGTAACTGTTGTTAACTTGACAATGCGTGGCCGAATTTGGCGATAACGTTTCGCCGCCCCACGGGCGCACGCAAGTGAGTCGCTCAAGGAGAGTTGGAATGTCAGTCAAAAGGCCTGATCCGGTGGATATCGAAGTGGGGCACCGGATCAGAATCGAACGGTTGTCACGCGGCCTGTCTCAAACGGCGCTGGCCAATCAGCTGGGGGTGACCTTCCAGCAGGTGCAAAAGTACGAGAAGGGCGTCAACCGAGTCGGCGCCGGCCGGTTGACCAAGATCGCCGAAGTACTCGGCATCGAGGTCGGCACGTTTTTCAGCGGCAAGGAGTTGCTGAACAGCGAGCAGTCGAAAGAAGGCGAGTCATCGCCACTGAAGCTGCTCACCGTGTCCGGCGCATTCCGCTTGCTGCGCGCCTATGGCGACATCGAAGACACCAACCTGCGGCGAGCGATCGTGGACCTGGTCGAGCAGATCTCCAGCCAGCGGCGAGCGTCGGCTTAGAGCGTGTACTCATAAGCGCGATGGAGTGTCCGCTTGGGGGGCAAGCACACGCGGCTCGTGAATGCCGCTACGTCGCCTTGTGACCCGTTGCGGACATGGTTTCACATCCTCCGATGAGAAGACCGGTCGTCTTGACTGAGTATTTCCTACTGAGAGCCTTCGAGGCCGAGTTGCTTCACCATCGCGCCCCATTTCGACCGTTCGGACTGAATGTAGCTGCGCATGTCCGCGATCGACGGAGAGTCGTTCGGGATCAGGCCGAGCGCGGCGATTTTTTCCCGCATCGCCGGGTCCTGCATGATCTTTTTCATCTCGGCGTGGAGCCGGTCGATAATCGGCTGCGGCGTTTTCGAAGGCACCAGGAGCATGTGCCAGGATACGCCCTCGTAGTCGGCTGCACCCGAGGCCTCGGCGAACGGCAGCACGTCCGGCAAAAGCGGCAGTCTCTGCGCGGACGAGACCGCGAGGGCACGCAGTTTCCCTTCCTTGATCAGCGGCATCGACAGACCTGCCTCGAGGAAGCTCGCCGCCACATGGCCCCCCATCAGATCGGTCACCGACTGAGGCGTTGAGCGATACGGCACGTGCGTTGCCTCGAAACCGAGCCGCTTCTTGGCGAATTCCATCGACATGTGCTGTATCGAGCCGGCGCCGATCGACGCGTAGCTCAGCGGCGGATTCGCCTTCTTGGCCAGTTCGATGAACTCAGGAACCGTCTTCGCCGGCAGCGCCGGATCGACGACCAGGACGAACGGCGACTTCGCGTAGAGCGAGATCGGCGTCAGGTCCTGCAGGTCATAATTGAGATGCTTGAATAATGTCGGATTGATCGACATCGCGATCGCCGTCAGCACCACCAGCGTATGGCCGTCGGGCCGCGCGTTGGCGACGTGATTGGCTGCCAGCGTCGTCGCGGCCCCGGGCTTGTTTTCCACGATGACCGGCTTGCCGAGCGCTTCCGACAATTTGTCCGCGTAAAGGCGTGTGATCGTATCCATGCCGCTGCCGGCTGCGAGCGACACCACGATCGTGACCGATCGTGATGGATAGTCTTCAGCAGCCACGGGCGTTTGAGCCAGCAATCCGAGCAGCGCGACGCCGGCCAGCGTCCGAGGCACTTTCATTCTCATGGCAGTTCAGCCCTGTTTCAACGCGCCGCGAACACGCCTACCATACATTCCGGAGCAACGTCGAAATTCGGTTTTCGCCATGGAAAATGCAGGGTTCGAAGCCGCGCTCGACCGCCGCATCGACGACATGCTCAGCGCCTGCACGAAATGCGGGGCCTGTTTCAGCGCCTGCCCGATCGCGGGACCCGCGGGTCTGGACGAGGCCGATCCGAAAGCTGTCGTATCCGGCGTGCTGGATATCGTGCGGCTGGGGGCCGGCCCCGCGGAGTCTGAAAGGTGGGCCAAGGCCTGCATGCTGAGTGGCGAATGCATCAAGGCCTGCGATTACGGCGTCAATCCGCGCTTCCTGCTCGCGATGGCGAGGCTTGCCATGGCGAAACAGAACGAGCCGCGCGAACGCCGAAAGGCCGGGGTGCAGAATTTCCGCCGGATGAGCGAAGACGTCGGCGTCCTCTCGCATCTGCAGCTCAGCGATGACGCGCTGGAACGGCTCGGTCAGAGGCCAACCAGCAGGCCTCCTGCCGACGACGCTGAACTGCCCGATGTCGTCTTCTATACCGGCTGCAATGTGCTCAAGACGCCCCACATCGCACTGCTGTGCCTCGACATCATGGATGCGATCGGCACCAGCTATAAAGTCATGGGCGGGCCGAGCCACTGCTGCGGCGTGATCCAGCTTCGAACCGGCGATACTGAAACGTCGTCTCGCTTTGCCGGCAATACCATCGGCAAGCTCGGTCAATCCAGGACCGGCGAGGTGTTGGCATGGTGCCCGAGCTGCTTCGTGCAGTTCAGCGAGACCATGCTGCCGACCTTCGAGCGCGCGACCGGAGAGAAGGCATTCGACATGACGCCCTTCATGCGGTTTCTGCACCGCAATCTGGGCGCGCTGCGGCCGTTGCTGAAAAGGCGCGTCGAGATGAAGATCGCGCTCCACAAGCATCCGGGCGTCGCCGGCGTCATGGATGCGGCCGAGGACATTGTGCGCGCTGTACCCGGCATCGAGATCGTGACGCTCGACGTTCCGGCTGTCGGACTTCAGAGCGTCAATCTCCAGACACTGCCTTCCTACAAGAAAGAGCTGCAGCTCAAGGAGCTGGAGGCCGCGCGGGCCGCGGGCGTCGACGCGCTTGTCGCTGTTTACCACTCGGATCACCGCGAACTCTGCGCGCATGAGCGCGATTGGCCGTTCAAAATCGTCAACGTTCTGGAGATCGTCGGCGAGAGCATGGGGTTCGCGCGCGAAGATCACTACAAGCATCTGAAAATCAAACAGGATGTCGATGCGATCCTGGCTGACAGCGCCGACCTCTTGCGCAGCCACGCGCTCGATCCAGAGACGGCGCGCAAGGTGATCCTCGCCGGCATGCTGGGCGACCAGCCGCTGCCGCTACAGGAACGTAGCGTTCATCTCTGATCGTTGCCCAACTTTGTTCGGCAGTTGGGAATGCCCTCTCCTGGTCCTTAGCCGACATGCCGGAGCGTCCTACGAAATGTCCGCTTTTGGCGGAAGAGACGACGCCGTGCTTATGAGTACACGCCATAGTCCGGCCGCCGAGCACATTCACCTGCGCAAGCGTCGATGCTAGTCTCGCGATACGGCCGCGGTTGAAGCGGTGCGTAACGGCGGGATGGGATCGATGCGTGGCAAGGACAACATGCGCAGCGGCGGCGAGGTGCTCGTCGATCAGCTGATCGCAAATGGCGTGCAGCATGTGTTCTGCGTGCCGGGCGAAAGTTACCTCGCCGCGCTCGACGCGTTTCACGACCGCAACGTTGCCGTGACGGTGTGCCGCCAGGAAGGCGGCGCCGTGATGATGGCGGAGGCCGCTGGCAAGCTCACCGGGCGGCCCGGCATCGCGTTCGTGACGCGCGGGCCTGGCGCCACCAACGGCTCGCCCGGCATCCATATTGCAAAGCAAGACTCCACACCGTTGATCATGTTCGTCGGGCAGGTCGCACGCGAAATGCGCGAACGCGAGGCGTTTCAGGAGCTCGACTACCGTGCGGTGTTCGGCACGATGGCGAAATGGGCGACGGAGATCGACGATCCGGAACGAATCCCCGAGATCGTGTCGCATGCCTTTCATGTTGCGATGAACGGCCGGCCCGGACCGGTCGTGATCGCACTGCCCGAGGACATGTTGATGGAGCGCGTCTCGGTCGCGGACGCACTTGCCGCCGAACCGATCGAGACGTGGCCCGGTCTCACCGACATGTCGCAGCTGCAGAAGATGCTCTGGTCGGCTGAGAAGCCGATCGCAATTCTCGGCGGCAGCCGCTGGTCGGAGGCTGCGTGCGCCGCGGTGGTCCGCTTCGCGGAGCGTTTCGACGTTCCGGTCGCCACCTCGTTCCGCCGCATGCCGCTGTTTCCCGCGACGCATCCTTCTTACGCGGGCGATCTCGGGACCGCCGTCAATCCGAAGCTGGTCGCGCGCGTGAAAGCCGCGGACCTCCTGCTGCTGGTCGGCGGGCGGCTCGGCGAAATGCCGAGCCAGGGCTACACGCTGCTCGACATCCCCAATCCGAAGACCAGGCTCGTGCACGTCTACCCGGACCCGGACGAACTCGGTCACGTCTACCGGCCGCATCTCGCCATCAATGCAACACCGACCGCATTCGCGGCCTCGCTTGAAGGCGTGCAGCCGCCGAACGAGATCCGCTGGCGCGCCTGGACCAAGGAGGCGCGTGCCGATTACCTCGCCTGGACCGAGCAGCCGACGAAGCAGCCGGGCGACGTCAATTTCGGCGAGATCATGGTGTGGCTGCGCGGGCAATTGCCGGCCGACAGCATCATCACCAACGGCGCGGGCAACTTCTCAACCTGGATGCACCGCTTCTATCGCTTCACCAGGTTTGCCACGCTGCTCGGTCCGACTTCCGGCTCGATGGGCTACGGGCTGCCGGCCGCGGTCGGCGCAAAGCGGCTCTATCCCGAGCGCACGGTGGTGTGCTGCGCCGGCGATGGCGATTTCCTGATGAACGGGCAGGAGTTTGCGACCGCCGTGCAATACGATCTGCCGATCATCGTGCTGATCATGGACAACGGCATGTACGGCACCATCCGCGCGCACCAGGAGCGCGAGTTTCCCGGCCGCATCGTCGCGACCGCGCTGCGCAACCCGGATTTCGCGGCTTACGCGCGCGCCTTCGGCGGGTTCGGCGCCACCGTGGAGAAAACCGAGCAATTCGCCGATGCGTTCAACGCCGCCAAGGCATCGGGGAAACCCGCAATCCTGCACCTGAAAGTCGACCCGCAGGCGATCAGCCCCGGCACCACGCTCGATGCGATCCGGGCGAAATCGATGGCAGCGCGAGACTCCTAAGCCTTGCATGAACCGATGAACGCTGGCTCACTTCTTGCCGATCTTGCCGAGGTGAGTCGCAATGCCCTATCGCCGCACCGAGAATGTCGTCCGCCGCCTCGCCGCGCGCCATGATGCGATCGTGGCGGCGGCGGGCGCGCTCGCCGCCGAGGCCGGCATTAACGCGGTGCAGATCGCGCCGGTCTCGCAGCGCGCCGGTGTCGCGACCGGCACCGTGTACCGCTACTTCCCGTCCAAGACCGACCTGGTTGCCGCGCTGGTCGCGGCGGTGTCGGAGCGCGAGATCGGCGCGATGCGCCGCGCCGCCGATGCCGCGCCCGGCCCGCTCTCCGCGCTCGCCGCCGCGATCACGACCTACGCGGCGCGGGCGCTCGAGAGCCGCAAGCTCGCGTTCGCGCTGATTGCCGAGCCGGCCGATGCCGCCGATGCCGACACGCGCCTCGCATTCCGCGCCGCCCTCGCCGCCGAAATCGGCAAGCGTGTATCCGCCGCGATGGACGCCGGCCATCTGCCCGAGCAGGACATCGCGGTTGCGGCGCCCGCGCTCACCGGTGCGCTGATCGAAGGGCTGATCGGCCCGCTCGCAGCCGACGCGCGAGGCGAGGCCAGAACGCGCGACGCGGTGCAGACGCTGACGCTGTTCGCGCTGCGCGCCGTTGGGGTGGCGGATGCGCGGGCGCGCGGTCTGGTGGTGCAGACGAGGATGCCGGGGCGGGAAGGAGTAGTAGCATATTCATGAGTGAAGCCGGGACTAACGCGCGCATCGAAGCGCTCGAGATGCGTATCGCTCATCAAGACCGGATCATCGAGGATCTGAACACCTCCGTGACGGAGCAGTGGAAACAGATCGAGATGCTGACAAAACAACTCGGACGCTTCGCCGATCGTTTGAAAAGCATCGAAGACAATGCGGCAGTGTCGGATGAAGCCGAGCCTCCGCCGCCACATTATTGACCTGCGGTACCGCTCTTCCCCATCCCCAGCCTCACCACCTTGATCCCCTTCTGCTTCGGATCGTCGTCGATCGCAAAACCGAGTTGGGCGCATATGCGCAGCATGATGGTGTTCTCGGCCAGCACCTGGCCGCGCACTTGGCCGAGCCCGATCGCGCGCGCGTAGTCGATCATGCGCCGCATCAGGAGCCGGCCGAGCCCATGGCCCTTGAACGCGGAGCGCACGATGACGGCGAATTCGCCGTCGCGGCGGTCCTCGTCGAGATGCAGCCGCACCACGCCAAGCATCTGGCACTGGGCTTCATCAAACGCGATGAAGGCCATGGCGCGTTCGTAGTCGAGATGCGTGAGTTCGTGGATCCGCTGTTCGGAGAGCTCCCGGACCGCCGAGAAGAAGCGCAGCCGCGAGTCTTCCGGCGCGATGCCTGCGACGAACTCCGGATAGAGCGCCGCATCGTCCGGCTTGAGCGAGCGGGTCAGAACGCGCGCGCCGTCGGACAACACGTCGTGGCGGGTGAGTGCTTCCAGGTCAGGCCTCATGGCAGAGATTTGGTCGGCGGCGCCGAAATCGTCAATGCGACATCAGCGTCGGGATGGTCACCGCCTTGAGAATGCCGCGCGTCACGCCGCCGAGAATGAATTCGCGCAGGCGCGAGTGGCCGTAGCCGCCCATCACCATGAAGTCGGCCGCGGTGTCGGCCGCGTGCGACAGCAGCGCGCTCGCTACATCGATGTCGGTCGCGACGATGCGCTTGACCTCCACCTTGAGGCCGCGGCGGGCCAGATGATGGCCGATGTCGGCACCGGGGATTTCGTCGCTCTTCGGCCGCTCGTTCGCAACGATCACCACGTCGATCGCGCCGGCGCGCGCAAGCAACGGCATGGCGTCGCCCACCGCGCGCGCGGCAGCGCGGCTCGCGTCCCAGGCGATCATCACACGGCCGAGCTTGACGCCGGACTTCTGGATATAGGGCACGACCACCACCGGGCGGCCCGACCCGAACAGCGCGCCCTCGATGATGACCTCCTCGGGCGAAAACTTGTCCGGCTCGGCCTGCGCGACCACCGAAAGGTCGAAACGGCGCGCCATGGCGCCGAAATGATCCGCCGAGCCCGGTACGCTTGCCGACGTGCTCCACGACTCGAACGACACACCGGCGCGGCGCGCGGCCTCATCGAATCTTGCCCGCGCGTCGGCGGCCGCCTTCTCGTTCTCGGTGCGTTGGTCCTCGATGAACGAGGCCGGAACCGTGCCCGTGATGGTAGGCGGGATCACCGGTTCATGGGCGAACGCAACGCCGGCGGCGTGCGCGCCGAACGTTTCGGCGATGGAAATCGCGTAGGGGCCGGCGACGTCGCGGCCGCCAGCGACCGGGAGGTTGCGGCCGCCAGCGACCGGGAGGTTGACGATGAGGTCCTTGATCATGGCTGCTCCGATCGCTCGGGTTGCACAGCCCCCGTATTTACTCCACGCCGCGTCCGGGTCCTTGACGCAGGTCAACGATCACTTTTTCTCGCCCTTGGCATCGAACTGCTTGAGATAGGCCCACAGGGCCGCCTTTTCGTTTTCGCTCTTGATGCCCGCGAACACCATCTTGGTGCCGGGAATCTTGGCGCGCGGATCGGTGATGTATTCGGCGAACGTCTTCTCGTCCCAGGTGATGCCGGAGTTCTTGTTGGCGTCGGTGTAATTGTATCCCTCGACCGTGCCGGACTTCCGCCTGTCGAGCCCGTTGAGGACCGGCCCGACCAGGTTCTTCGCCTCCGGGCCGACGCGGTGGCACGGCAGGCATTTCTTGAACGAATTTTCGCCCGCCGCGAGGTCCTGGGCGAGGGCGGGAGCGGCGGAAGCCGCGATGGCGATGGCGGCAACAGCATATTTCTTCATTCCGAGCGATCCCCGAATTGGATGGTTTCTGATGCAGCTATCCAGCATGCGGTATTTGGCGATGCAAGTGCAGCCCCGCAAGGCAGCGCGCTGCCAGCCGCATGGCGCTGGCCCGCACTCATCGTTTGCCCTAGCATCCCGAGGTTGCAGGCATAGCGGGGGCGGTCATGAGCGATTTTGTTCAATTTCCCGACCAGGTATACACGCAGGCCGGCAACGTGTTCGCCACGTTCGTTGGCGCGGCATCCGGATTCACGCTTCCGAATGCCAGGGCGATGATGTGGTTCGCCCAGCTTGCCTACGAGGTGGACACATCCGGAAACAACAGCACGGCGGCGAAGATCGACCGCATCAGGACGCTTTGGCAATTCCAGCCCGTCACCACATTTCGCGCTCGTGCGGTCTCGCCTGTCGCGAGTTTTGATACGACCGGCGTTTTCGGCGAGCGGGCCGACGCGGTGGTGCTTTCGTTTGCCGGCACCGATCCGGCGGTCTGGGAGACTTTGGCGACCGATTTCAATCCCCAAATTGGCCTGGACAATACGCATGTTGGCTTCCAGGCCGCGATGAATGCGGTCGAGAATGATGTCCGCGCGGCCATCACGCTCAGCCAACAGCGTAACAAGCCTCTGTTCATCGCAGGACATAGCCTCGGCGGAGCACTTGCGGCACTCGCGGCGCGCTTCGCGGTGGCGCAAAACCACGCACCGCGCGCGGTGTATGCTTACGGCATGCCGCGCACCGGCGATGCGAATTTTCAGGCTGGCTATAATGGCGCCCTGGGCGCAGTGACCTATCGGCTGGTGCACGGTCGCGATCTTGTCGCACGCGTTCCTCCGGCAGCGATCGGTTACCGCCATGTCGGCCGCGTTCTCCAATGTGATCCAACGGCGAGATTCGTGCCTGCCGGTCTTACCGCGCAGGTCTCGAACGATCCCGACGTGACGTTGGCATATTTGCAGCAGGTCGTGTCGATTCCCGGCGCAGCGGGCGCACTAGCCGGACTGGTGAGCGGTGGAATTGGCCCGCAAGGCGTCAGAACCGCGCTCTCGCACCTGCTCCAGCCGCCCGGGCATGGTCCGCTCGGGCAATGGTTCAAGTTCATCCCGCCGCCGATCCGCGATCATCTGCAAGACCAGTACATCGGCGCGCTCTGACTGCTGCGATTTCGGCGAAGACGCGCTATAACGGCCCCACCGGAGGCCGTGAATGTCGCTTCGAATGCCCGAACCCGATGCTGCCGTGCTGGCGCGGCGCGCTGAGATCGTGCGCGATCTTGGCCGCATCGTACCGGGCGAGGGCGTGATCTCGAACGAGCGCGAGATGCGCCCCTATGAGTCGGACGGGCTGACCGCGTACCGCC
>JAXDOA010000466.1:0-5384 GCA_034669125.1 Hyphomicrobiales bacterium | reverse complement strand
GACAGGATGATGATGTTGTAGCCGCCCTTCACGGCGGCCTCGGCGCGCTCGCACAGGCTCGCCAGCGCGGGCTTCATGCCGGCAGCGCCCTGTTCGGCCGGATAGGTCACGTCGAGCGTCTTGGTGTCGAACTGCTCCTCGACATGCGCGATGGAGCGGATCTTCTCGAGGTCGTCATTGGTGAGGATCGGCTGGCGCACTTCGAGCCGCTTCTTCTTCGCGAGCCCTTCGAGGTCGAACAAATTAGGCCGCGGCCCGATAAACGACACCAGCGACATCACCAGCTCTTCGCGGATCGAGTCGATCGGCGGGTTGGTCACCTGCGCGAAGTTCTGCTTGAAGTAGGTATAGAGCAGCTTCGACTTGTCGGAGAGCGCCGAGATCGGCGTGTCGGTGCCCATCGAGCCGACCGCTTCCTGCCCCGTCGTCGCCATCGGCTCCATTAGGATCTGCAGGTCTTCCTGGGTGTAGCCGAAGCATTGCTGCCGATCGAGCAGCGAGAGGTTCGTGCTGGCCTTGCGCGGCTGGAGCGCCGGCAGATCTTCGAGCACGAGCTGGGTCTTCTTCAGCCACTTCGCGTACGGGTGCTTCTTGGACAACTGCGCCTTGATCTCCTCGTCGGAGATGATGCGGCCTTCGACAAGATCGACGAGCAGCATCTTGCCCGGCTGCAGGCGCCACTTCTGCACGATCTCGTCTTCGGGAATGGGAAGAACGCCCGCTTCCGACGCCATGATGACGCGGTCGTCGGCGGTGACGAGCCAGCGCGCCGGGCGCAGGCCATTGCGGTCGAGCGTCGCGCCGATCTGGCGGCCGTCGGTGAAGGCGATCGCGGCGGGGCCGTCCCACGGCTCCATCAGGGCGGCGTAATATTCGTAGAACGCCTTGCGCTCGTCATCCATCAGCGGATTGCCGGCCCAGGCTTCCGGGATCAGCATCATGGCGGCGTGCGCGAGCGAGTAGCCGCCCTGCACCAGGAATTCGAGCGCGTTGTCGAAGCAGGCGGTGTCGGACTGGCCCTCATACGAGATCGGCCAGAGCTTCCTGATGTCGTCGCCGAACAGCTTGGAGGACACGGAGGCTTGCCGCGCCGCCATCCAGTTGACGTTGCCGCGCAGCGTGTTGATCTCGCCGTTGTGCGCGACCATGCGGTAGGGGTGCGCGAGCGGCCAGCTCGGGAACGTGTTGGTGGAGAAGCGCTGGTGCACGAGGCAGAGCGCGGTTTCGAAGTCCGGTTCGTGCAGGTCGGGATAGTACTTGCCGAGCTGGTCGGCGAGGAACATGCCCTTGTAGATCACTGTGCGGCACGACAGCGACACGACGTAATAGTTCGCGAGCCGCCGCTCGCGCTTGCGGTAGGCGACGTCGGAGATGACCTTGCGCAGGATGTAGAGGCGGCGCTCGAAGTCGTCCTCGCTCTTCACGCCCTCGCCGCGGCCGATGAACACCTGCATGTGGAACGGCTCGGTCGGCTTGACCGACTCGCCGAGCGAGGAATTGTCAGACGGCACCTCGCGCCAGCCGAGCAGGGTCAGCCCTTCCTGCGGGACTTTCTCGGCGTAGATGTCGAGGATGACCTTCCGCCATTCCGGATCGTGCGGCATGAACACGACGCCGACCGCGTAATGGCCCGGCTCCGGCAACGCGATGCCGAGTTCGCCCGCCTTGCGCTTGAAGAAGGCGTGCGGCGTCTGCACCAGAATGCCGGCTCCGTCGCCGGCGCGCGGATCGGCACCGACCGCGCCGCGGTGTTCGAGGTTGCAGAGGATCGCGATCGCGTCCTCGACGATCTTGTGCGACTTGCGGCCCTTGATGTCGGCGATGAAGCCGACGCCGCAGGAATCCTTGTCGAGGCGGGGATCGTAGAGGCCGTTCGCTTCCGGCACGCCGGGCCAGAGCGGCCATACGGGAGCGGAATCTTTCACGGCCCGCTCCGCAGGAGAAGCAGCGTGCCCCACTCCTACATCGAACCGTTGCGCGCTCATCGTCGCCTCCGCGTTGCGGCCGTTTCGGCCTTCGGCGCACCTTCCTCGTGCGCGGCACAAGCGCCGCGACGCAAACTTCAAGCCATCTCGTGAGGGGCGGCATCTTTTGAGGGTGCCGCTTGCCGGCCCCTCACGGGACCGCTCATTCGGTTGCCGTCAGGTGGCGTTTTCGCCCGAGACTGGCAGCCGCTGCCAATTGGGACAGCAATGCTGTCCTAATATGCCCAAATCCTGTTCGGCGCGCAAGAGCAGGCCGCCCAAATCCACCGCCTTCCTTGCCGTTTGTTGTCCCGCGCACCCGGGGCACGTAACAAGAGGACCATGGTTGATGCCGCAGCGCAACAGAATTGCATTCTCCGGCGCGGAGACCGACGAGGACACGCATGAACTTCGCAAGCGACAACACCGCCGGCATGGCACCCGAAATCCTCGACGCGATCGGCCGCGCCAATACCGGCTATGCACTCGGCTACGGCAACGACGACTGGACCAAGCGGGTCGAGAAGCGGTTCGCGGAGATGTTCGAGCGCGACGTGGCGGTGTTTCTGGTGCCGACCGGCACGGTCGCCAATGCGCTGGCGATCGCGCACTTGACACCGCCCTGGGGCGCGGTGCTGTGCCACGAGGGCTCGCACATCGCCACCGACGAATGCGGCGCGCCGGAATTTTTCGGCGGCGGGACCAAGCTCATCGGATTGCCCGGGGAGGGCGCGAAGATTTTCGCCGCAACGCTGCGGGCCGCGCTCGAACGCGGCGCATGGGGCGGGCCGCATCACGTCACGCCGGCAGTCTTGTCGCTCTCGCAGGCGACCGAATGCGGCACGATCTATCGCGTCGCCGAGGTGAGGGAGCTCGCTGACATCGCGCACAAGCACGGCGTCGCGCTGCACATGGACGGCGCGCGTATCGGCAACGCGCTCGCGCGCATGAATGTCTCGCTGGCCGAAATCACCTGGAAGGCTGGCGTCGATGTGCTTTCGTTCGGCGCCACAAAGGGCGGCACGATGGGCGCCGAAGCCGTGATCTTCTTCGACCCGAGCCATGGCGCGAACATGCCGGGGCGGCGCAAACGCGGCGGCGCGACGGCGTCGAAGCACCGCTTCATCGCGGCACAGATGGAGGCCTATCTCGAGGGCGATCTGTGGCTCAAGCTCGCACGCCATGCGAATGCGATGGCGGACGCGCTCGCGGCAGGCCTGACAGCAGCGGGCTGCAATCCAGTGTGGCCGGTCGAGGCGAATGAAGTGTTCGCACCGCTGACACTGGACGCCGACAGGCGGCTCAGGGACGCGGGCGCGACGTACTATCCGTGGCCGGGCGATGGCCTGAATGTCGGCGCGGGCAAGACCCTGGTGCGGCTCGTCACCTCATTTCAGACCACAAAGGACGACGTCGACAAGTTCCTCGCCATCGTGCGCGCACGATAACGCCCAAGCTCCGCCTGATTCATTGACGACGGTGCGGACGCCGGGATGCCGGATTGGGGAGATGTTCATGAGACTCGTCGCGTTTGTTGTTGCCGGACTGGTGGCCGGGTCCGCGCAGGCGCTCGCCCAATATCAATACGCGCCGCGTCCCGTAATGCCGATCGGCCCGTTGCCGCCCGCGAGCGTGTTCGAGATGGTGCGCCAGATGGGGCTTGAGCCGATGGGCCCGCCCATGCGCAACGGAGCGGTCTATATCCAGCGCGCCGCCGACTATTACGGCAAGCCGTTGCGCGTCGTGATCGACGCGCACCGCGCGCAGGTCGTCTCGGTCGAGGCGGTCGGCGGACCGCCGATGCTCCATCGCGGCCCCTATGCGTCGGCGGGCAATCCCTATTGGCGCAGGCCGTACGGTCCGTATGGCGCCATGCCGCCCTACAACGATGACGACGACTACGCGCCGCCGGGCTCCGTCATGGCGCCGCATGGGCAGCCGCCGCAAACCGGTTTGCCGCCGGCGAGCCAGGCGAAGCCGAAATCCGCCGCCGTGACGCCGGGCCGCCCGCCGGTGCCGCGCAAGCGGCCGGCCGCCGCGCCGCAGGAGACCGCCGGTTCGATCGAGCCGATTGCGCCGGCACCGCAGGACCCGCCGGCCGCCGCACCGCCGCCCGCCAAGCCCGCAACGCCGGAAATGACGCCGGTCGCGCCGCTCAATTGATCTGCGCGTAACTCAAAAAAGAAAAGCGCCCCGGCATCGCCGGGGCGCTCCCATATAGTATGCGCTGGCCTTAGGCCGCCTTGGCCTCGAGAACCTCGGCCTTCGCCTTGCCGTTTCCGATCGGAATCTGGCGCGGCTTCTTCGCCTCGGGGATCTCGCGCACGAGGTCGACGTGCAGCAGGCCGTTCACAAGCTGCGCGCCGGAGACTTGGACGTAGTCGGCAAGCTGGAAGCGGCGTTCGAACGCGCGGGCCGCGATGCCCTGATAGAGCACCTCACCCTGGTTCTCGCCCTTCTCCTGCCTCTCGCCTTTCACGGTGAGCGTGTTTTCCTTCGCCTCGATCGTCAGATCGCCTTCGGCAAAGCCCGCGACCGCAATCGAAATGCGGTAGGCGTTCTCGCCGGTACGCTCGATGTTATAGGGCGGGTAGGTGGGGGCCGCGCTGTCGAAGCCGGCGCCGTCGAGCATCGAGAACAGGCGGTCGAAGCCGACGGTGGAACGATACAGGGGAGCAAGATCGAAAGTTCGCATGGCATATCCTCCATAAAGCGACATGCAGAAAGTCCGCCCCAAGCGGGGCCGAACCGGGAAACGCGCAGCCTGAATGGCCTGCGCAAAGGTTGATTTGGGAACGGTTCCGTGGGTCCGCAAGAGGGTGAAAAGCGCCGGACCCATCCGATTCCCCTGCTATAAGCCAAGGAATCGAAGTTCCCGCCGGCCCGCCCATGCAACTCACCTCCATCCCCGCCAATCCGGTCCCCGAAGGCGCGACCGTCGGAACCGTGAAAACGTCCGACGGGGTGGTGCTGCGCTTCGCGCGTTTCGAACCGCCGGCCGGCCGCAAGGGCACACTGTGCGTCTTGCCCGGCCGCGCGGAATTCATCGAGAAATATTTCGAAGTGGTGCGCGATGCGCGGGCGCGTGGCTTTGCGGTCGCGATCCTCGACTGGCGCGGGCAGGGCCTGTCCGACCGCGCGCTGCCGAACGCCCGCAAGGGCCACGTGCATGACTTCGCCGAATACGACCGCGACCTCGAAGCCTTCGTGAAGGAGGTCGTGCTGCCGGATTGCCCGCCGCCGCACTTTGCGCTCGGGCACTCGATGGGGGCCGCGGTGCTGATACGCTCGGCCTATCACGGGCGGCGCTGGTTCGACCGCATCGTGCTGTCCGGGCCGATGATCAATCTCAGCGGCGCGGCGGGATCGGCCTATGCGCGCGCTTCGGCTCGGGTGTTTCGTTTTCTCGGGATGGGGAGC
>JAXDOA010000465.1:0-6327 GCA_034669125.1 Hyphomicrobiales bacterium | reverse complement strand
TCGTTCACGGCGCCGCCGGTCACCGGATAGGGCAGCACGGCGGAGAGCAGATGCAGCGCGGTGTGCATGCGCATGCGGCGGTAGCGCGGGCCCCAGTCGAGCTTGAGCGTGACGGTATCGCCGGCGGCCGGACGTTTGCTCACGCCTTCGGCCGGGACATGCGCGATCTCGGTCTTGAGTTGATCGTTGTAGACGGCGGTCGCGAGCGGAAATTCGCCCGCCGGCGTCACCAGTACACCGCTGTCGCCCGGCTGCCCGCCCGAGGTCGCGTAGAAGCAAGTGCGGTCGACCACGATGCCGCCCTTCTCGGTCAAGCCCAGCACGGTCGCTGGCGTCGAGGTGAGGTAGGCGTCTTCGCGGAACAGGCAGTCGGTGGGCATGCAATCTCTCTTACACGAATGGCGGCTTGATCTTCGACTTCCGCTCCAGCCAAGCCGGCACGGGTAATCCCTTGGAGCGCAGGAAGTCCGGATTGTACAGCTTCGATTGATAGCGCGTGCCGGAATCGCAGAGCAGTGTGACGACGACTTTGCCCGGACCGAGGTCTTTCGCGAGCCGCACGGCGCCCGCGATGTTGATCGCCGACGAGCCGCCGAGGCACAGACCTTCGTGCTCGAGCAGATCGAAGATCAGCGGGATCGCCTCCTCGTCGGGGATCAGGTAGGCCTTCTCGCACTTGATGTCCTCGATGATCGGCGTGACGCGGCCGAGCCCGATGCCTTCGGTGATCGAGCCGCCCTCGCTCGGCTTCGCCTCACCATGCGCAAACAGATTGTACATCGCGGCGCCGCGCGGATCCGCGACGCCGATCACGATGTCCTTCTTCATCTCGCGCAAAAACGTTGACGCGCCGGCAAGGGTGCCGCCGGTGCCAACGCAAGAGACGAACGCGTCAACCTTGCCGTCGGTCTGCTGCCAGATCTCCGGGCCCGTCGAGGTGTAGTGCGCGAGCCGGTTGTCGAGGTTGTTCCACTGGTCGGCGAAGATCACGCCGTTCGGCTCGCTCTTCTTCAGGCTTTCGGCGAGCCTTCGCCCCACGTGCTGGTAGTTGTTGGGGTTGCTGTAGGGCACCGCCGGCACCTCGACCAGTTCGGCACCGCACAGCCGCAGCATGTCTTTCTTTTCCTGGCTCTGCGTCTCCGGGATCACGATCAGGGTGCGATAGCCGCGGGCGTTCGCGACCAGCGCAAGTCCGATGCCGGTGTTGCCGGCGGTGCTCTCGACCACGAGCCCGCCCGGCTTGATCTCGCCGCGCTTCTCGGCCTGCAGGATCATCTCGCGCCCGGCGCGGTCCTTCACCGACTGGCCGGGGTTGAGGAACTCGGCCTTGCCGAGGATCGTGCAGCCGGTCTGTTCGGAGACGCGCTGGAGTTTGATCAGAGGCGTGTTGCCGATGGCCTCGACGATGCCGTCGCGAATTTGCATGGGACATGGACCCGGGCGTTTTATTGGTGCGGACCCTAGAGGAGGGGCTTGGGCCGAACAAGGCAGTGCTTAGCATGTAAGCATCGCGCAGGCGGCAGAAAGACCGCTCGTGGAGAATGGTTTCGCCAAGAAGGAGCGGGCGCAAGAAGGGTATTGCCCGGATGGCCAGCGCGGCAGCCGAAACGCACTACGGCCGCATCGGCGTCGCGACCGGTCCGGGCTCGCGCAGCTTGGCCGCCAGATTGGCGAACTCGCACAACAGCGGCCGCGTATCGCGTGGATCGATGATCTCCTCGACCAGAAAAGTCTCGGCGGTACGGAACGGCGAGCGATAGCGGTTGAGCCGCTCCTCGATTTCGGCACGCCGCTTCTCGCGGTCCGGCGCTGCGTCCAGTTCGGCGCGGTACGCCGCCTCGATCCCGCCCTCGACCGGCAGCGAGCCCCAGTCGCCGGACGGCCACGCGTAGCGATAATGCAGCCGCTGGTGCGGCGTGTGACCCGCGCCCGCGACACCGAACACCTTACGGATGACCACCGAGCAGAACGGCACGCGCGCCTGATAGATCGCCGCAAGCGCGCGGGCTCCTTGCCGGATTGTGCCGGCTTTTTCGGATTCCACCCCGATGACGAAGCCCGGCACGTCGACGAGATGCACGACGGGCAGGTGGAACGTGTTGGCGAGATCGATGAAGCGCGCGACCTTCTGCGAGGCATCCGCCGTCCAGCCGCCGCCATAGAAATACGGATCGCTCGCGAGCACCGCGACCGGCCAGCCGTCGAGCCGCGCGAACGCCGTGATGACCGAGCCGCCGAACTTGCGGCCCATTTCGAACAACGAATCCGTGTCGACAAGCGCCTGCAAGATGCGGCGCATGTCATAGACCTTGCGCCGCTCGGGCGGCACCGCCTCGATCAGCCAGGGGTCACGCCGCGCCGGATCGTCCGTCGGCTCGATACGCGGCGGCAGCTCGTAGACCGACGACGGCAGGTAGGAGAGGAAGCGCCGCGCGCGGGCGAACGCTTCCGCTTCGCTCGTCACCACATCATCGACGGCGCCGGCGCGGGCGTGAATCTCGCTGCCGCCCAGTTCCTCCTTGGTCAAAGTCTGCCCGGCGCGCGCCACCACCGGCGGCCCGGCGATGAACATGTGCGAGATGCCCTCGACCATCATGGAGTAGTGGCTGCTCACCAGCCGCGCCGCGCCAAGGCCCGCGACCGAGCCAAGTCCGAGCGCCACGACCGGCACCGTGCCCATATTGGCGACGACCCAATCCCAGGCCGGATTGGCCGGCACATAGGTGTAGCCCATCGTCTCGATGGTCTTGACCGAGCCGCCGCCGCCGGTGCCGTCGACCAGCCGCACGAGCGGCACGCGCAACTCGTTCGCCATCTGCTCGGACATCACCTGCTTGCCGCGGATCGCCGCATCGGCCGCGCCGCCGCGCACGGTGAAATCGTCGCCGCCGACCACGACCGGCCGGCCGTCGATCCGCCCGCGCCCGAGCACGAAATTCGCGGGCTGAAATGCTTCGAGCTCGCCATCGTCGCCATATTGCGCGCGGCCCGCGAGAGCGCCGACTTCGTGGAAGCTGCCGGGATCGAGCAGTTGCGCGATCCGCTCGCGCACCGTGAGCCGCCCGGCATCGTGCTGGCGCTTGACCTTGTCCGGACCGCCCATTTGGCGCGCCAAGGCCTCGCGGCGGCGCAATTCCTCGATATCGGCTTCCCAGCTCATGCCTCGACCCCGGGCCGGCGCGACTATAGCATCGGGCAGGGCAACCGCGGGCAGGGGGCGATGGCTGAGGTCACGGTGCGATCGGAGCTCAACGCGATCGTCTGGAAAATCGAGGTGGCGGCGGGCGCTACGGTCGGCGTGGGCGACACGTTGATCATCCTCGAAGCGATGAAAATGGAAATCCCGGTCGCGGCGCCGCGCGCCGGTACCGTGAAGTCGCTGCTGGTCGAGGAAAAGCAGCAGGTCGCCGAGGGCCAGCCGCTCGCGATTTTACAATTTTGACGCGTCGCCCGAATTGCCGCCACTTCCGGCCGAATGAAGCCATGGTTCCGCCGGAACTCCGCCGGTTCCATTCCTCGACCCTGCCGTAGAGGAAGCCCAGGTTTCCGGCCCAAGGGCGCTTCCGGAGGGACTTCCCCATGCACCGCAGAATCTTGACTGCGCTGGCGGCTTCGTCGCTGGCGTTTCTCAGCCTTGGAAGCACGCCGCGCGCGGACGAGTACCGCGTCAGTGGGCCCGTCGTTCACGACAATCTGGCGATCTATCCGGTTCACGGAAAGTCCGCGGCCGGGCCGGTGCCGCTCACCCTCGCCGAAGCGCTGGCGAAGAGCGCCGTCAAGGTGCACGAGACCGGCAACGTCAACGAGCTGCAGATCGAGAACCTCGGCAATGACGAGGTGTTCGTGCAGTCCGGCGACATCGTGAAGGGCGGCCAGCAGGATCGCGTGCTCACCGTCAGCCTGATCCTGCCGCAGAAGTCCGGCCGCATCCCGATTGCGTCGTTCTGCGTCGAGCAGGGCCGTTGGTCGGCCCGCGGCAAGGAAGACGTGAAGACCTTCGCGACCGCCTCGGCCGCTATTCCCTCACGCGAGGCCAAGATCGCCATGCGGGCGCCCGTGATCGCGGCGGCACCGACGGCCTACGCGGATCCGACGGCTGGCATTCGCGGCGGCCAGGTCCGCGCCGCTCGCGCAGCCTCGGATACGGGCGACCGGCAGCAGGAAGTGTGGCGCAAGGTGCGCAAGGTGCAGGACGGGCTGTCGGCCAATCTCGGCGTCCCCGTGAATGCCGCGGCGTCGCAGAGCAGCCTGCAGCTCGCGCTTGAGAACGAGAAGCTCAAGGACGCGCAGGCGGCCTACCTGACGACGCTGCAGCGCGCCGGCGAGAAAGAGGACGTCGTCGGTTACATCTTTGCCGTCAACGGCAAGCTCAACAGCGCGGAGGTCTATCCGTCGAACGGGCTGTTCCGGAAAATGTGGCCGAAGCTGTTGCAGGCGAGCGTCACTGAGGCGATCGGCCACAAGAATGCCGACAGCGATCCGACGCCGTCGAGCGCCGTTGCGATGGCGTTCCTCGACGAAGCCGCGAAGGGCAAGGCGAGCGAAAAGCCGCTTCCGGCGGCTGTGCAGCTTGAAGTGCGCGATGGCGACAAGGCGTTGTACTTCGAAACGCGGCGCGCGGGCGGCGCCTGGGTGCATCGGAGCTATCTGGCGAAGTGACGCATGGCAAATGGCCCACCGTGGGACACCACGGTGGGCAACCAACAGGCGCTTATCGCGGCGTTCGCCTTCTGCTAAGGACGCACGCCCTAATGCGCGTGTTGAAAGCAAAAAATGCCCGTAAAGCCCGACAGCGGCCAATTGGAGAAGGCGATCGCCTCCGGCCGCTTTGTGATCACCGCCGAGGTAACGCCGCCGGTCTCGTCCAGCCGCGACGAGCTGCTCGCCAAGGCCCTGCCGCTGAAAGGCCTCGCCGACGCCGTGAACGTCACGGATGGCGCTGGCGCGCGCGCCCATCTCGGCGCGATGGCGGCGGCGGTAATCCTGCACCAGGCCGGCATCGAGCCGGTGCTGCAACTGACCTGCCGCGACCGCAATCGCCTCGCATTGCAGAGCGACCTGCTGGGCGCGGCGGCGCTCGGGATCCGCAACCTGCTGGTACTGCGCGGCGACGATCCGAGCGCGGGCGATCAGCCGGACGCGAAGCCCGTGTTCGATCTCGACTCCGGCGCGCTGATCGCGACCGCGGTCGGCATCCGCGACCGCGGCGAACTGCCCTCGGGCCGCAAAGTCACCGGCAGAGCGGACTTTTTCATCGGCGTGGCCGACATGCCGATCGACCCGCCAAAAGACTGGCAGCCGAAAAGTCTGAAGGGGAAGCTCGCCGCCGGCGCGCAATTCGCGCAGACCCAGTTCTGCATGGATATCGACATCGTGCGCCGTTACGTCGCGCGGCTTGCCGAGCACGGACTGACCGATCGCATTGCGCTGCTGATCGGCGTGGTGCCGCTGCGCTCCGGCCGCTCGGCGCGCTGGATCAAGGAGCAGCTCTACGGCGCGATCATTCCGGACGACATTGTCGAGCGGCTGGAATGCGCCGGCGATGCCGCGGCCGAGGGACGCCAGATCTGCGTCGATTTCATCGAACGGTTGGCGAGCGTGCCCGGTGTCGCCGGCGCGCACATCATGGCGCCGAACCACGAAGAAGCGATCCCGGACGTGATCAAGCGCGTGCGAAACGTCGTGAAGGATCGGGCGAAAGCTCCAGCCAAAGCGCGGCGAAGCGCCGGATAACGCGTTACGGGCTGGACGCATCCTCTTCGTCGAACACCGAACGGAGCGCCGGATTGAGTGCGAGCACACCGGCGCCGCCGGCGGTCGCGATGGCGCCGATCATGAGAAAGAAGTGCACTTTGTTCATGGTGCTCCAGAACCCGCCGAGCCAACCGCCGAGAATCTCGCCGGGAAAGCTCGCCGCGAGCCACAAGCCCATCATCAGAGAGAGAACGCGTGCGGGCGCCAAGCGTGAGACCAGCGCCAGCCCGACCGGCGCGAGATGCAACTCGCCGATGGTGATGATGACGAAATAAGCGATCAGCCACAGCGGGCTTGCCTTGCTGCCGGAATCGAGCGTCAGGGCAGCAGTGGCCATCAGCGCATTGGCGAGGCCGATGCAGAAGAAGCCAAGCGCAAGCTTGCCGATGGTCGACATCTCGGTCCCATTGCGCGCTTGCCACGCCCACAGCTTGATCAGCACAGGCGTCAGCGCCAGGATCATCAGCGGGTTGAAAGCGAGAAACCAGGTTGTCGGGATGTGACCTTGCCAGAAACCGAGGTTGATGCGTCGATCCGTGAAATCTTCCGCCCACAGCATCAGCGTATTGCCCT
>JAXDOA010000464.1:0-7250 GCA_034669125.1 Hyphomicrobiales bacterium | reverse complement strand
TGCTCGTCGTAGGTCGGAATGTTATTGACGCCGCAGCCCGACAGCAACAGGCCGAGCGCCATGACGGCAGCCAGATTGCGCAGGAAACGCGACGTTACGGCGATGGACATGAGGACCTCCGGGGGGCGGGTGGGCTTATTCTAAACTCTGGTTTGGTCAGGAACGACGGCTGTACAGTCAAGCTCAACCCGAGAACACGCTCGCAAGTTCCGCCGCGGATACTTGCTAATAAATCGTCTCTCTCAGTCTCGGCGGATACGCCTTGTCGTACTCCGGCCCGCCCTCCTTGCCCTTGGTGATCGCGGCCAGAATCGTGCCGTTGCTCGGCAGGCTCGCGCGGTCGACGTGGCGCGAGGCGTCCCACAGCTTCGAGCGGATGATCGCCTTGGCGCACTGGAAATAGACGCGCTCGACCGCGACGACGATGACCGAGCGCGGCGTCTTGCCGGCGAACACGAAGCTCTCGCACAGCGCCGCATCGGTCGAGATTGTGGCGCGGCCGATGACGCGGAACGTCTCGCTGACGCCGGGCACCAGGAACAAGAGCGACACGCGCGGGTCGCGCACGATGTTGCGCAATGAGTCGACGCGGTTGTTGCCGCGCCGGTCGGGGATCATCAGCGTGCGCTCGTCGGCGACGCGCACGAAGCCCGGGTCGTCGCCGCGCGGCGTGCAGTCGACGCCTTCCGGCCCGACGGTTGCGAGCGCGAAGAACGGCGCCGCCTCGATGAAGGCGCGGTACTGCGCGTTGACGTGGTCGATCTCCTTGAACACCGCGGCGCCTGCGGGCAGGCCGTAGAGCGCCTCGAGCTGCTCGATGCTGGTGATCTGGTGGTCTGACATCGAAAACTCCTGAAAGCTAGGCCGCGATCAAATGTTTGCCGTCGTGGGTCGCAATGGTGAGGTCGAGCATGTGCCCCGGCCCGGTTGGCGAGACAAGCCTCACCGGCGTGAACTGCTCGGTGCGGGCGATGCCGTTCGATTCCGTGAGCACGCGGCGGCGGGCGCCGACTTCATTGTCGAGATGGCGGCGCAACGCGGCCGCGCCCGCGTCACGCAGCAGCCGCGCGCGGTCCTTGCGGACAGGCGGCGGCACCTGCGGCATGCGTGCCGCCGGCGTGCCCGGCCGCGCCGAGTAGGGGAACACGTGCAAGTGCGTAAGGCCGCATTCGTCCACGAGGTCGCGTGAGCGCGCGAACATCGCATCGGTCTCGGTCGGGAAGCCCGCGATGATGTCGGCGCCGAACACCATGTCGGGGCGCAGGCGCCGCGCCTCATAGGTGAAGCGGATCGCGTCGGCACGCGTGTGGCGCCGCTTCATGCGCTTGAGGATGAGGTCGTCGCCGTGCTGCAGCGAAAGATGCAGATGCGGCATCAGCCGCGGCTCGTCCGCGATTGCCGCCAGCAGGTCCGCGTCGGCCTCGACCGAGTCGATCGAGGAGATGCGCAGGCGGGTCAGCTCCGGCACGTGCCGCAGGATCTGCCGCACCAGCTTGCCGAGTTTTGGCGCACCGGGGAGCCCTGAGCCGTAGCTCGTGATGTCGACGCCGGTCAGCACCACCTCAAGGGTGCCGTGCTCGACCAGCCGGCGCACCTGCGCGACCACCTCGCCCATCGGAACCGAGCGCGAGTTCCCGCGCCCGAACGGAATGATGCAGAAGGTGCAGCGGTGGTCGCAGCCGTTCTGGATCTGGATGAACGCGCGGGCGTGGCCCTCGATGCCGTCGACCAGGTGCAGGGCGGTCTCCCGGACTGCCATGATGTCGTTAACGCGGCATTTTTCTTCTTTTTCGAGCCCGAACGATGCTCGGCGCAGAGGATCGCGTTGCTCGGCCCAGAACTCACGTTCGAGCTTGTGCTCGTTACCCACTACGAACGCGACCTCAGGCATTTCTACGAAGGTTTGCGGCTCGGTCTGGGCCGCGCAGCCGGTGACCACGATCTTCGCACCAGCGCGCTCCCTGGCGAGCCTGCGGATGCTCTGGCGCGCCTGCCGCACCGCCTCGGCCGTGACCGCGCAGGTGTTCACCACGATGGTGTTTTGCAGGCCGGCGGCGGTGGCGGCGTTGCGGATCACCTCGGACTCGTAGGTATTGAGCCGGCAGCCGAAGGTGACGACCTCGACGCTCATGCGACAGCCGCAAACAGGGACGGATCGAACCGGCCCTCGAATTCGAACGCCACCGGCCCGGTCATCAGCACATGGTCATCGCTCTCGCGCCACTCGATTTGAAGGTCGCCGCCCGGCAGCGTGACCGTGACCTTGCGGTTTGCCTTGCGCAGCCGCACCGCCGCGACCGCCGCCGCACAAGCCGCTGAGCCGCAAGCCTTTGTGAGCCCCGCGCCGCGCTCCCAGGTGCGCACGACGATGTGCTCCTTCGATCTGACAGCGCAGAGCGAGATGTTGGCGCGCTCGGGAAAGATCGGATGGTTCTCCAGCAGCGGGCCGATTTTGGCGAGATCGTACGCCATCACATCCTGCACCCAGAAGATCGCGTGCGGGTTGCCCATGCTCAGCGTCGAGGGCGAATGCAGGATCGGGTTGTCGATCGGCCCGATCTGCAATTCGATGCAGCGCGTGTCGGCGAACTCTTCGGCGAGCGGAATCTGGTCCCACGCAAAGCGCGGCTTGCCCATGTCGACGGTCGAGACCAGCGGCGCCGTGCCCTTCCAGCAGTTGAGCAAGCCGGCCGGCGTCTCGAAGGTGAGCGCGTCCTTCCCGGTTTCGCGGAACATCAGTTCGGCGATGCAACGCATGCCGTTGCCGCAGGCGCCCGCCGCCGAGCCGTCGCTGTTGTAGATGCGCACATAGGCGTCGGTGCCGGGCATGCGCGGCGGATAAAGCGCCATCATCTGGTCGTAGGGTGCGCCTTGCGGCGAAGCGGCGGCGCGCGCCTCGTCCGCCGAAATCGCGGCGGGTTTGGCGCGCATGTCGACCACCACGATCTCGTTGCCGAGACCGTTCATCTTCACGAATGCGTGGCCGGCGAGCGCGCTCATGGACGGTCCTTCAGCCCGACGTTATATGGCGAAAGATTGGCGCCGCGCCAGCCGGTCCACATGGCCGCCGGCGTTAAAGAGGCGGGCAAATCGGGCCTTGCCGTGCTATGAAGGTGCGCCGTTGTGCCGGGCGGGCGGCGTTCAGGTTGGGAGAGTTCGATGCCGTTTCCGCGCCTCGCCGTGCTGATCGCCGCGAGCCTGCTCACTCTCGCCGCCCCATCGCTTGCGCAAACCCCGCCGCCTCCTGCTGCGCCCGCGGCGCCGCAGCCCAAGCCCGGCGATCCGTTCGGCGAGGAGGTCACGCTGACGGCCAAGACAATTGTGTTCAGCAAGGGCTCGGCCAATTGGGATTCGGCGTTCGACACGCTGGTCGAGGCGTTCAAGAACGTCTACGGCGCGATGCAGAAGCAGGGGCTTCGGCCCGCCGGGCCGGCCATGACGATCTACACGGCGACCGACGATACCGGCTTCGAGTATCAGGCCGGTGTGCCGGTCGCCGAGGAACCGAAAGGTCCGTTACCTGAGGGGCTGGCGGTCGGGAAATCGCCGGACGGCCGGGCGCTCAAGTTCATCCATCGCGGCTCCTACGACGCGATGGATTCGACCTACGAGGCGATCACCAACCATCTCGACGAGAAGCGGCTCGAAGCGCGCGACCTGTTCGTCGAGCATTACGTCACCGATCCGCTGACGACGCCGGAGGACAATCTGGTGATCGAGGTCTACGTGCCGATCAAGTGACAACGCTCTTGCGTTGTCATCCCGGATGCGGCGGAGCCGCGATCCGGGATCGCACAAAACTCACGCCGTGACTCTCGCCTCGACGTCCCACACCTGACCGGGCTTGAGCAGCCGGAAGGTCTCCGGATCGATGCCCGCATCGATGCGCGCGGCGTGCAGCGCTTGCTCCGGCGCGTCCATCGCCTCGTCGGTGAGCTGGAATGTCCCGTAGTGATGCCCGAGCGCGAATTCGGCGCCGGAGGTCTGAAACGCTCGCACGGACTCGGCCGGGTTCATGTGCTGGTCGCCCATGAACCAGCGCGGCTCGTAGGCCCCGATGGGAAGAACGGCGAGACGGAACGGGCCGTAGCGGTCGCGCGCGGCACGGAAATGATGGCCGTCGCCATAGCCTGAATCCGCCACGTGATAGATGCGGCCCGCGGGCGTTTCGATCACGAACGAGGCCCACAGCGCCTTGTTGCGGTCGGTCAGTCCGCGCGCCGACCAGTGTCGTGTCGGCACCAGCGTCACGGCGACGTCTTTGCCGAGCTCGATGCGCTGGTGCCAGTCATAGGCCTCGGCACGGATCGCCGCGTCGTGGGCCCGCATGATGGTGTCGTTGCCGAGCGGCGTGACGACGCGCGCCTGGTGCGCAGCCGCGAGGCGGGACAGCGTCTCGACATCGAGATGGTCGTAATGGCAATGCGAGACCAGCACGATATCGATCGGCGGCAGCGCCTCGAATGCGACGCCAGGATCGTT
This sequence comes from Hyphomicrobiales bacterium, assembly GCA_034669125.1. Classification (GTDB taxonomy): domain Bacteria; phylum Pseudomonadota; class Alphaproteobacteria; order Rhizobiales; family Xanthobacteraceae; genus PALSA-894. The sequence continues at coordinate 2,768 of JAXDOA010000464.1, read as the reverse complement.
GACGCGCTTCGGTCCGGCGAAGCTCACCGGCGAGACGCGCTCCGACCAGACCGGATCGATCAGGATGTTCAGTCCGGCGGTTTGCAGCAGCAGCGTCGCGTGCCCCACATAGGAGATGCGCCATTCCGGCCCCTCGACACGCGCGGGCGGCCGGTCGCTGTAGGGGCTCGGCGCCCATGCGGGCCATTCGGCCTTTTCGCGCCCGCTGTACCAGCGCAGCAAGGTCGCAAGGCTCTTCGGCGGCGAGCCATGCGGATCGAAGAAGCGCGTGCCGTCGAAATGATCCGACACCGGGCCGTCGTAGTAGCGCGCCGAGGCCAAACGCAGGCCGAGCACGCCGGCCACCGCGCCGAAGGCGGCGAAACCGGCAAAGAGACGGCGGCGGGTGAAAAGGGGCATCAATCCATCCAAATCGGGTGGTTCCGAGCTTATGTGGGTTTCGCGTGCAAATCGCGCAAATCCTTGACTTCGCAAGGGGCCGTCCCTAGTTTCCGCCCGCTCTCAACAGAGCCGTAATGCCAACTCGCCGACCAGCCCTTGAGACTGGCGGCCACCGCCCGACAGCGCAATGCGCCCTCGGGCGCGAAAGTGTTTGAAACTAGCCCATCCTTCGAGACGCGTGCTCCGCACGCTCCTCAGGATGAGGCGGGAGAACTTGATGTTCGACAGCCTGTCGGAACGGCTTGGTGGAATTCTCGATCGCCTGACGCGGCGCGGCGCGCTGACGGAGGCCGACGTGGACGTCTCGCTGCGCGAGGTACGCCGCGCGCTGCTCGAGGCTGACGTCGCGCTCGATGTGGTGCGCTCGTTCACCGAGCAGGTGAAGAAGAATGCCGTCGGCATCGCGGTGATCAAGTCGGTCACGCCGGGCCAGATGGTCGTCAAGCTGGTGCACGACCAGCTCATCGAAACGCTCGGCGCGAACGCCGACCCGATCGACCTCAATGCGCCGGCGCCGGTCGGCATCATGATGGTCGGCCTGCAGGGCTCGGGCAAAACCACCACCACGGCAAAGATCGCACGCCGCCTGACCGAGCAGGGCAAGCGCAAGGTGCTGATGGCCTCGCTCGATACGCGCCGCCCGGCCGCGATGGAGCAGCTTGCGGTGCTCGGCCGGCAGGTGAGCGTCGACACGCTGCCGATCGTTGCAGGCCAGACGCCGCCGCAGATCGCGCGCCGCGCGATGGAGGCCGCGCGCCTCGGCGGCTTCGATGTGGTGATGCTCGACACCGCCGGCCGCACCACGCTCGACGACGAGATGATGGCGGAGGCCGCCAGCGTCAAGCAGGCCGCCGGCCCGCATGAAGTGCTGCTGGTCGCCGACGCGCTCACCGGCCAGGACGCCGTCAATCTAGCGCGCGCGTTCGACGAGCGAGTGGGCTTGACCGGCATCGTGCTCACCCGCGTCGACGGGGACGGGCGCGGCGGCGCTGCGCTGTCCATGCGCGCCGTCACCGGCAAGCCGATCAAGCTGATCGGCACCGGCGAAAAGCTCGACGCGTTGGAGGAATTTCATCCCTCGCGCATTGCGGACCGCATCCTCGGCATGGGCGATATCGTGTCGCTGGTCGAGAAGGCCGCCGCCACGATCGATGCCGAAAAGGCCGCGCGCGTCGCCGAGAAGATGCGCAAGGGCGCGTTCGATCTTGGCGATCTGCGCGAGCAACTCGTGCAGATGCAGAGCATGGGCGGCATCGGCGGGCTGATGGGCATGATGCCCGGCATCGCGAAGATGAAAAATCAGATCGCGAACGCGGGCCTCGACGAGAAAATTTTGAAGCGGCAGATGGCGATCATCGACTCGATGACGCCGAAGGAACGCCGCAATCCCGATGTGCTCAAGGCGAGCCGCAAGCGGCGCATCGCGGAGGGCTCCGGCACCAAGCCGGAGGACATCAACAAGCTTTTGAAGATGCATCGTGGCATGGCCGACATGATGAAGATGATGGCGAACCAGAAGCGCGGGCCGATGGCCGGCCTCGCGCAGGCCATGGGCTTCGGCGGCGGCATGCCGGGTCCGGAAGAGATGGCGAAGCTCGCCGAGAAAATGCCGGGCGGTCTGCCGCCCGGAATGCCGGGTGCGCCGCCCGGGTTGTCTTCGGGCATGACCGGCCTGCCGCCGAAATTTCCCGGGAACCTGCCCGGCCTTGGACCGAAGATTCCAGGGCTCGGCGGATTTCCCGGACTTGGAAAAAAGAAATAGCAGTCAACCCAGAAAGGACTCTCGATGTCTCTGAAAATCCGGCTCGCTCGCGCGGGCACCAAGAAGCGCCCCGTCTATCACATCGTGATCGCCGACAGCCGCAGCCCTCGCGACGGCCGCTACATCGAGCGGCTCGGCTATTTCAATCCGCTGCTCGCGAAAGACCACAAGGATCGGCTCAAGCTCGACCTCGAGAAGGTCAAGGCGTGGATGGCGAAGGGCGCGCTGCCGACCGATCGCGTGTCTCGCTTTCTCGATGCCGCCGGCATCATGAAACGCGAAACGCACAACAATCCCGAGAAGGCGAAGCCGAAGAAGAAGGCGCAGGAACGCGCCGCCGCGGCCGCCACAGCAGCAGCGGCAGCTCCGGCAGAAGCGGCGGCACCGGCTGCTCCGGCGAGCTGATCCATGGCCCGCTCATCTCCGTACTCGGGTCGAGCCGTTGGCTCGCCCGAGCACAGGCTCCAGCGGGAATCCGGCGATCGTGCCGGGTCCCCGCCGTCGCGGGGACGAGTGGATGAAACAGCGCGCGTCTGCATCGCGCAGATCGGCGCCGCGCACGGTG
>JAXDOA010000463.1:0-6053 GCA_034669125.1 Hyphomicrobiales bacterium | reverse complement strand
CGCCCCGAAGGGAAGCTGGCTGGTCGTCGCCGGCGGGTGGACCGAGTTGCAGTTTACCGAAGCGCGGCGCCCGACGCAGGCCGAGATTGCCGCCGCTGCGCCTGATCACCGCGTCTATGTGCAACTTCTCTACAGCGCGGTTCTGGTTACCGGTGGCGGGATCGAGGAACTCCGGATATCCGATGACGCAGCGCTCGCCTCGCGTCTTACGCTCGAAACCGGAGCGGACGGCTGGCCAACGGGCTGGATGTCGGGCAACGCCCGCACCATCAGCGATCTGTTCGACAGGCTGCCGCGGCCGACAACCGAGCAGCAGATCGCCGGCACGCGCGCATTTTTCCGTACGCTCAATAGTCTTGGTATCACCGGTGTTCTCGATCCCGGCGGCTACAACCTTCCCCTCGATGCCTACCGCGCGCTGTTCCAGGTGTGGCGCGATGGCGCGCTCACCATTCGGGTCGTCTACAGCCTTTGCGCGCCGCGCCGCGATCATGAGCTGGCCGATTTTCAGGCGCTGACCGCGATGCTGCCGATGGGCTTCGGCGACGACTGGCTGCGGTTCAACGGGATCGGCGAGAACGTCACCTGGGGCATGTACAACAACGACGCGCCCACCGAGGCGCAGAAGGAGCAGCTTTATCAGACGCTCGCGTGGGCGGCGCAGCGCGGCCTGACTGCGACATTTCACTGGAACAACAATCGCTCGGTGCATCATCTGCTCGATGTGCTGGAGCGCGTGAACCGCGCCACGCCGATCGTGTCGCTGCGCTGGTCGATCGCCCACCTCAACGACGCGTCGCTGGAAAATCTCACCCGCATCAAAGCGCTGGGCGTCGGCTGGCTGATGCAGAACGCATTCTACTTTCGCGGCGAGGCGTTTCTCGGCCAGCGCGGGGCGGAGGCGATACGGCTTAGCCCCCCGATCGGGACTGCGCTCAGGATAGGAATTCCCGTTGGCGGCGGGACGGACGCGCACCGGGTGATGTCGTACAATCCGTTCGTGTCGCTGCAATGGATGCTCGATGGCAAGACGGTCGCCGGCTTGCCGACGCGCACGACCGAGGAGACACCCACGCGTATCGACGCGTTGCGCCTCTACACAGAAGGCAGCGCATGGTTCTCGTTTGAAGACGCGCGCCGGGGCTCGCTTGCGGTCGGCCAGCTTGCGGATCTTGCCGTGCTCACCAAGGACTACCTCACGATACCGGTCGACCAGATCGGGGACATCCGCTCGCTGCTCACGATGGTCGGCGGCCGCATCGTCTACGCGTCGGAACCTTATGCGCCGTCCGAGTGACTGGCGGCCTACCTCTTGTAACAGAGCGAGGCAAAAGCCTTTCAATTTCAACCCCTTCCACCCCCTTTGAACCTTCCGGCGCCCCGCGACGACTAATTGTTAACCATACCGTCTTGGCCAGAAGGGGACCCTGCCATGACACTCACCCGCGCCATCGCTCTCGCCGCCTTCGCAGCCCTCGTCATCGCCGGCGTCACCGGCCCGGCCGGCTCCTCGGCCACGGCATCCTGCGGGGCGATCGTCCAGATCCAGGACCCCGGCCTGCGCGCCAGCTTCGCCAAGTTCGAGGCGCAGCAGTCCGCGGCCGCCTCCAAGGTCTGCGCGTCCTACCGCAACGCCGGCCTCTGATCCTTCCCGGTTTGTGCTATCATCGGTCCATGCGCCGGACCTGCCTGAGCATCATTGCCCTGATCGCCGCGAGCGATGCGTCGTTCGCGGACTGCACCTGCCGCTCGCAGGGGCGCGACTACGAGCTCGGCAAAAGCGTGTGCCTGCAAACCCCGAAAGGCGCGCGCATCGCCATCTGCGGCATGGTGCTCAACAACACCTCGTGGCAGTTCTCCGACACGCCCTGCGTGGTCTCGGATGTGCCGGCCGATCCGGCGCCGGGCAAGCACGATCACGCCAGCCACGATCACGCGCGCCACGGCGGGTAAAAGCGCCACACTGCGTGGCGTTGTTATCTGAGCCTCTTGACCCTTCGCGCGGTGCGCGGCACCGTTCCGTGGTTCGGGAGACTCTCAATGACCGGCCGCTTCCTCGGCATCGCACTTGCGGGTTTGATCGCCGTTTCGGCCACGCCGGCCGCTGCCGCAAGCTGGTTCGAGCTCAACTTCGGCCTGTTCGGCCCGCGCTACGATGCGCTGGTGCCGCTGTGCGACGACCGCGGCGTGCTGATCCAGATCCACTCCAAGTTCAGCCACAAGGAAGGCGAGTTCTGGAACTCGAACCTGGAAATCCTCGGCATCGACCGCATCCGGGAAGTGGCGTTCCGGCCATGGGCGGGCGCGCCGCAGGCGGTGCCGCGCCGCTTCTGCAACGGCGTCGCGCGCGTCTCCGACGGGACCAAACACGCGATCCACTATTCGATCCTGGAAAACACCGGCTGGCTCGGCATCGGCTGGGGGGTGGAATGGTGCGTGGTCGGGCTCGACCGCAACTGGGCCTACAATCCGTCCTGCCGGATGGCGAAGCCCTAAGTTCCGCGGGTCGCGGCGTCCGTTACCCACAGGCTGGGCTTGGGCTGTGGATGTCCATGATATGTCCGCAATTGTTCTTGCTATGTTCCAATCTTCCGGTTACACTTTAATAGAGTGCAACGCGGAGTGAGGGAGGCGACCATGCGCCGTTTGGGGATTTCGCTCGCAGGTTCACTATTTGGTCTGTGGATGATCTTGGGTGGCGCGGCCGCGCAGGACGCGCGCCAGAACGAGCCCGGCAAGTTCGATTTCTACGTTTTGGCGCTGTCGTGGTCGCCCTCCTATTGCGAGCAGGCGGGCGAGCGCGCGCCCCAGCAGCAGTGCGGCGCGCGGCCGTTCTCGTTCGTGGTGCATGGGCTGTGGCCGCAATACGAGAAGGGTTTTCCGGAGTTCTGCCAGAACCCGGCGCCGCGGCTCGACCGCAACATCGTCTCATCGATGCTCGACCTGATGCCGGCGACACGGCTCATCTTCCACGAGTGGGACAAGCACGGCGTCTGCTCGGGCCTGCCGGCGCGCGGCTACTTCGAGACGATCCGCAAGGCGCGCGCGGGCGTGAAGATCCCGGCCGACTATCTCGAGCCCAAGACCGCCATGACGGTGACGCCCGACGAAGTGGAGGACGCCTTCATCAAGGCCAATCCCGGCATGAGCCGCGCCGGCATCGCGGTCACCTGCGGCGGGCCGCGCTTGAGCGAAGTGCGCATTTGTCTTTCGCGCGAGCTGCAGTTCCGCGAATGTCCCGAGATCGACAAGCGCGCGTGCAAGCGCGAGAAGCTCACGATGCCGCCGGTGCGCGGCGGCGCCTAGGCCTCATGCCGAGGAGCCCGCCGTAGCCCGGAAGGCGAAGGCGGGCGTCTCGAAACACGGCGTCTGTATAATGTGGCGATGAATTATCGCCATGCCTTCCACGCCGGGAACTTCGCCGACGTCGTCAAGCACGCCACGCTCGCGCGCATCGTCGCGCACCTGAAGGAGAAACCGGCGCCGTTCCGGGTGATCGATACGCACGCGGGCGCGGGCCTGTATGACCTTGCGGGCCCGGAGGCTGCCCGCACCGGCGAATGGCGCGAGGGGATCGGCAAGCTGATGGCTGCCCGGCTCGGCGGCGCGGCGCGCGAACTGCTCGCGCCCTATCTCGACGCGGTCGCGGCACTCAATGGCGATGCGCTCGCCGTCTATCCGGGTTCGCCCGTGCTGGTACAGCGCTGGCTGCGCCCGCAGGACCGGCTGATCGCATGCGAGCGCGAAGCGAACGCCGCGAAGGCGCTCGCCGGCAGTCTGCGCGGCGACAACCGCGCCAAGGCGGTGGCGATCGACGGCTATACGGCGCTCAACGCCTATGTGCCACCGAAGGAACGGCGCGGCCTCGTGCTGATCGACCCGCCATTCGAGCAGCCGGACGAGCACGCCCGCCTTGCCCAGGCGCTCACCGGCGCGCACCGCAAGTGGCCGACCGGCATCTACGCGCTCTGGTACCCGATCAAGGACACCCGCGAGACGGAAAGTTTCGCGCGCCGCATCGCGCGGCTCGGCATCCCGCGCATCGTGCGCGCCGAGCTGACGTTGCCGGCCAAGGGCGACGAGCGCCTGCGCGGCAGCGGGCTCATTTTGGTCAGTCCGCCCTGGCGGCTGGAACAGGAGCTTGGCGTCATCCTTCCGGCGCTGGCCGATGTGCTGGCGGGCGCTCCGGGCCGGGGCGCAACGCGGGTCGGCTGGCTGACTGCCGAAAAATGAAAAGGGTGCGGCGGTGCGCCTCTTTCCAGCCGGTCCGGGTTGTTGTCTACTCTAACGTGCTGGCTTTGACGTTCCGCCTCCCTCGGGGGGCCGGCGGAAATGAATCGGGGTGCCGACGCTTTTCCTGGAATGTCCGGCCGCGCTGCTGTGCCGTGGGGGCCGGCAGCGGGCAGTTGGGAAAAGGAGTCTTCCCGATGGCGCAGGGTGGCGTGGTGAAGTTCTTCAACAGCGAGCGTGGCTACGGGTTCATCAAGCCCGACGACGGCGGGCGCGATGTGTTCGTCCACATCACGGCGGTGGAGCGCGCCGGCATGAAATCGCTCAACGAAGGCCAGCGCATCAACTTCGACGTCGAACCCGACAAGAAGGGCAAGGGCCCGAAGGCCGTGAACCTCGTGATCACCGGCTGATCGTCGGCACTTTCCACAATCGTCACCGCGCGCATGGCGCGCCGCGCTAGCTTGTTAAGTTCGTGCATGATCTTATTCGGCGAACCGGTTCCCACTTCGCCGGATCATGCACAAGGATTCTCCACACATGATGATTTTGCGCTCGTCGCCGCCTTCGCCGTTCGGCCGCAAGGTGAAGCTCGCGCTCGGGATTCTCGGGCTCGAGAACGACGTCACCATCGAGAAGGCCGACCCGACCGACCCCGCCGATACGCTGCGCCAGCAGAACCCGATTGGAAAAATTCCCGCGCTGATCATCGAGGATGGCACCGTCCTCTACGACTCGCCGGTGATCCTGGAGTATCTCGATCATCGCGCCGGCGACGGGAAGATCGTTCCGCACGAGCCGAACGCGCGCTTTGCCGCGCTGACCTTGCAGGGGCTGTGCGACGGCATTCTGGATGCCTGCATTCTGCTGGTCTACGAGGGCCGCTGGCGGCCGCCCGAGATGGCGGTCCAGAAATGGATCGATCATCAGCGCGGAAAGGTCGAGCGCGCCATGAGTGCGCTCGAAGCCGCGCCGCCCGCGCTCGGCGCGATGCCGAACGTTGGGCAGATCACGCTCGCCTGCGCGCTCGGCTATGGCGATCTGCGCTTCGAGGGCAAATGGCGCAAAGACCACCCGCGGCTGGTCAAGTGGCTGGACGAATTTGCCGCGCGTGTTCCGGCGTTCGAGAAGACGCGCGTGACCGCCTAGAACCGATAGTTCACGCCCAGCCGGAACACATTCGACGAGAACCCGTTGTTGACGCCGGTCAGCACATAGCTGCGGTCGTCGAGCCGGACATAAAGATATTCCGCCTTGGCGGTCCAGTTCGGCGTCAGCCCCACTTCCACGCCGCCGCCGAGCGTCCAGCCGAGATGCGTCTGCGTCTCGCTGATGCCGGCGAGCTCGATGCGGCCGCCGCCATAGGCAAGGCCGCCGGTCAGGTAGATCAGCACGTTGTTCATCGCGTAGCCGGCGCGGCCGCGCACGGTGCCGAACCACGGATTGGCGAACTTGCGAGGCGCGAAGGTGTCTTCGGCGGCCGAGCCCTGAAGATCGGCTTCGAGGCCGAGCACGACCTGGTTGAACTGCCAGTTGTAGCCGACCTGCCCGCCGCCCATCACGCCGCCGGGCGAGCCGCCGCCCCAGTTCGTCACCTTGCCCCACTGGTAGCCAAGGTTCACGCCGACATAGACGCCGTTCCAGTTATTGGGGCTGAACGGCGTGGCGGCGTAGGCCGGCGCCTTGCCGTAGAGATCGGCGGCTGCGGCGGGCGTGGCGATGAGCGCGGCGGCGAAAGCCGCGGCGCGGAATATTGTTCTCATTGTTCTCTCAAGCTCCTGCGAAAGGGCGACGGGCGGCGATCCGGTCGTCGACCGGACTGC
>JAXDOA010000462.1:0-4536 GCA_034669125.1 Hyphomicrobiales bacterium | reverse complement strand
TGCGCGGCGGCCTCAAGGTCGCGGCCGTGAAGGCTCCGGGCTTCGGCGATCGCCGCAAGGCCATGCTGCAGGACATCGCGGTCCTGACCGGCGGCCAGGCGATCTCGGAAGACCTCGGCATCAAGCTTGAGAACGTGACGCTCGCCATGCTCGGCCGCGCCAAGAAGGTGATGATCGAGAAGGAGAACACCACCATCGTCAACGGCGCCGGCAAGAAGGCCGACATCGAGGGCCGCATCCAGCAGATCAAGGCGCAGATCGAGGAGACCACCTCGGACTACGACCGCGAGAAGCTGCAGGAGCGTCTGGCCAAACTCGCGGGCGGCGTCGCGGTGATCCGCGTCGGCGGCGCGACCGAGGTCGAGGAGAAGGAGCGCAAGGATCGCGTGGATGACGCGATGCATGCGACCCGCGCCGCGGTCGAGGAAGGCATCCTGCCGGGCGGCGGCGTCGCGCTGCTGCGCGCCAGCGAAGGCCTCAAGAAGATCCGCACGGCGAACGACGACCAGAAGACCGGCGTCGAGATCGTGCGCAAGGCGCTCTCCACTCCGGCCCGCCAGATCGCCATCAATGCGGGCGAGGACGGCTCGGTGATCGTCGGCAAGATCCTCGAGAAGGACCAGTACAGCTACGGCTTCGACGCGCAGAACGGCGAATACGTCGACATGCTCAAGAAGGGCATCATCGACCCGGCCAAGGTGGTGCGTCAGGCACTCCAGGGCGCGGCGTCGGTCGCGGGCCTGCTGATCACCACCGAGGCGATGGTCGCCGAAGTGCCGAAGAAGCAGGGCGCGGGCGGCGGCGGTGGCGGCATGCCCCCGGGCGGCGGAATGGATTTCTGATCCACTTCGGGCCAGGCAACAGAATGAAGGGCGCGGCTTCGGCCGCGCCCATTTTTTATGCATCGAGTCTGCTGAGGGCTCCCAAAAGCCAACGACCACGAACCAGCGGCGCGTACATCCGGCGCCCGCCCGTCGTGGCCGCTTCGCGGCAATAACGCGCCGCGTATTTTCAAGATAGCTGTGGCATGTGACAGGGGCATGTAGGCCCCAAAATGCTAACGACCACGAAGGAACGGTGCGCTTACATCCGGCGTCACCAGCTCTATCCGTGGTCGTCCAGGCGACGGAGCCTTTCGGCTCAACATTGCCGTCTGAACCTATATGGTAGGTCCATAGTGGTTAATCAATGGTTAGCGCCATGAAAGGTTCCGGCAAGATTCACATCGGCATCGGCGGCTGGAACTTCGAGCCGTGGCGCGGCGTGTTCTATCCCGACAAATTGCCGCAGGCGAAGGAACTCGAATACGCGGCCGGCAAGCTGACCGCCATCGAGATCAACTCGACCTACTACGGCTCGCAAAAGCCAGAGACATTCCGCAAATGGGCCTCCCAGGCGCCGGACGGCTTCAAGTTCTCGGTGAAGGCCTCGCGCTTTTCCACGAACCGCAAGGTGCTCGCCGAGGGCGCGGACTCGGTGAAACGGTTTCTCACCTCCGGGGTGACCGAGCTTGGCGACCGCCTCGGCCCCCTGCTCTGGCAGTTCGCTCCGACCAAGAAGTTCGACGAGACGGACTTCCGTTCGTTTCTTGAGCTGCTGCCGCAGAAGCAGGACGGCCTGGCGCTCCGCCATGTTGTCGAGGTGCGCCACGACAGTTTCCGTGACCCCGCGTTCATCGCGCTGATCCGCACGTTCAACGTCGCGGTCGTGTGCGCCGAGCACGAGACGTATCCGGGCATCGCGGATGTGACGTCGGATTTCGTCTATCTGCGCCTGCAGAAGGGCAAGGACACGATTACGACCGGCTATCCGCCGAAGGAACTGGATGCCTGGGCCAAGCGCTTCCAGACCTTCGCGTCAGGCGGCGTTCCGAAGGATCTCGATCAGGTCGACGCGAAGACTACGCCGAAGGCAGCGCCGCGCGACGTGTTCGCCTACGTGATCCACGAGGGCAAGGTGCGCGCGCCCGCCGCCGCGATGGAGTTGATCGGGCGGGTGTAGGGTGGGCAAAGCGCGAAGCGCGTAACCCACCGCCTACAATTTCTGACCCATTCCCTTCAGCTCGGCGCTCGCCGCGATGCCTTCGAGGAAGCCGCGCGGGCAATCCTTCGCGGCGGCCTCAAACAGCTTCACGGCTTCGTCGCGGCTGTTCTGGATCAGCAGGTACTGGCCGCCGTAGAAATTGGCCTCGCAGGTGTGCGCTTCCTTCAGCGCCGGATTGGGATCGTCCGCGGCGATCAGCGCACCGGCCGGCTTCAACTCGCCGGCAAACATCGAGAGCAGGGGCGCGGGCCAGCCGTTCATCTCGACATCCTTCAGCCCCTTGCCGCCCGCGAGCAGGCCCTTCTGCTTGCCGCGCCGCTCCGCGATGTCCCGCCACAGCACCGCGTAGGCGTTGCGCCGCTCCAGCCGCGCCGCGAGCTTCATGTCGGCTTGCGCCTTGGCGGCCGCGCCGCCCGCAAGGTGCAGCGCGCCGCGCGCGATGTAGGCGTTCACGTTGCGCCGGTTATGTTTGATCGCCGCTGTGTAATCGGCGATCGCGCGCTCCGCCTCGCCTTTCGCCCCATACGCGTTGGCGCGGTTGAAATACGCGGAGGCAAAGCGCGCATCGTGCTTGATCGCGGCGCCGAAGTCCTCGATCGCAGCGTCGAACTCGCCCCTGTCGCTGTGCGCGGTGCCGCGGTTGTTGAAGGCGCGCGCGTTCTTTGGCTCGAGCTTGATCGCCGCGTCGTAGTCGGCAATGGCGCCGGCCTGACCGCCGTTGGCAGCATGCGCGTTGCCGCGATTGTAGTAGGCGGCGGCGCGGCTTTTCGGCTTCTGCCTCTGGTCGTCGATGACGCGCGTGCAGCCCGCGATCGCGGCATCATGGTCCTTTACCTGCGCGCAGGCCGCGACGTCGCGCGGACCAGCCTTGTCCCCTTGCGCGGCCATTTCGCGTTGCGCGGAATAGCCCGCAGGCCGGCGAACGGTCCGCCTTTTCGGCGCGGCTGCCGACGGCGCCGCAACCACTGGCGGGGGCGTATCGTCGCGCTTGTAGCGCGGCCGCGTATCGACCGGCGCCGCCGCTGGCGCTGCGCCTTTCTTGGCCGCGACGGCGCGCTTTGCTGACGTGGCCGGTTGCGTCTGCGCATCGGCCACGCCGCCGGCACAGAGAAAAGCAAGAGCTGAACACAACAGAACGACACGGCGCATGTTGGCTCCCATGCGTTTGGACGACGAGCGAATGCGTATTGAGCCGTGCGCCGAAACGCAAGCGTTGCGTCACTCCGCCGGCTGCACCGCCGGACGGGCCTGCGCGCGCCTGCTCTCCGCGCCAACGACAAGCGCACTGATGCCGAACGTGTTCAGCGCGCCGAGCACCGCGATCGCCGCGCCGACGCCGAGCACCGTGTTGAAGCCGCCCTGCTCGTAGAGGCGCCCGATGCCCCAGGCGGCCGGCCCCGCCATGGTGAAGATGAGAAAGAAGCGGATCGCATAGATGCGCCCGCGCCACGCGGGTGGCGCGTAACGCGCGAGCACAAAATCGTTGACCGTCACCTGCCCGTAGATCGCCGCGACCGCGAGCGCGAGGCTCGGCAGCAGCCACCAGCCCGAGGTGTAGATCGCGAGCACAATGCCGATGATCTGGATGCCCGCTATATACGACATGACCAGATGCGGCGTCATGCGCTCTACCGCACGCCCCATGGTGAACTGCGCCATGCCGCCGCACAGGAACACCGCGGTCGCCAGCGCCCCGACCTGCGCCAGCGGCATGCCGGACGCCATGCGCTGCTGCACCAGCTTCGGCAGCATGATGGTGATGGCGTTGAACACCAGCCCGACCCAGAACGCGAGCGTAAGGAACAGGATCACGACCGCGATGGTGAGGCCCTTGCTGAGCGCCACATCCTGGTCCGGCGCCTGCACCACGCGCTTGCCGCCGTCGTCGGGGATCAACGCAAGATAAGCGAAGCCCGACACGACGAAGAACACCGCCGGAATGAAGAACGCGAAGCGCCAGCCGAGCCAGGCCGCGATCACCGCGGTGCATCCGCTTGCGATCGATACCCCGATATTGCCGCAGATTCCGTTGAACGCCATCGTGCGCCCGCGCACCACCGCGGCATCCACCACCATCGGCGTCCCGACCGGATGGTAGATCGCCGCGAACACGCCGACGCCGAACAGCGCGATGGCGAGCGTCTCGAAACTCTCCGACATGCCGACCAGCACGCAGCAGACGCCGGTGCCGAAGAAATACAGCGCGATCATGTTGCGCCGGCTCCAGTGGTCGGCGAGCCAGCCGGACGGTAGCGCGAACAGGCCGAACGCCGTGAACGCCGCGGTCGAGAGCACGAGCAGCTCGCCGTAGGAACGGCCGTATACGGCCTCCAGCCCGATCACGACGGTCGGGAAGATCAGGATCACGTAGTGATCGAGAAAATGCGCCCAGTTGAGAAAGCCGATGGAGCGGCGCCGCGCGGTATCGGCCGTCAGGAGCGCCTGTTTTTCGTTCATGTCAGTCCCGGCATGTGCGCGCCCGCGCCGGACGCG
>JAXDOA010000461.1:0-7341 GCA_034669125.1 Hyphomicrobiales bacterium | reverse complement strand
CCATGCGACGTTCATGCCGTGATTATACCACAGACTTCTGTCCGACTGGACCACGAAGGGCGCGGGGAGCTTTCAATGCGGCGTATCATGCGTGTCTGGGCCTTGGCGCTGGGTACGCTCCTCTCCGGCTGCTTCGCCTCCGACAGGCCGATGTTCTCGCCTGCGAGTGCAATTCCGGCGCTGGGCGATGGCGGGCGCTACGCGACGTTCGAGGTCGATGAGGGCAAGGAAAAGCACAGCGATCCGATCGTGCTGCGGCCCGGTCCGGCCAACGTCTATGACTTCATCAACGAAAAGGGTCACGCAACGCCGGTGACGTTCCACCCCATCGCCGGCGGGCTGCACGTGGCGCAGGTCCGCCTGGAAGGCGGCCAGGGCTATGGCTACGTCGTGGCCCGCATAGCGGGAAACGAAGTGGTGATCATGCCGGCCGAATGCGCCAGGCAGGACAAGGCGAAAATGGACCCGCTCGGCGTCGTCCAGGTCAATCCATACGAATGCCGGATCGACAAGGTCGCCGACCCGGCAGCGTTCTTCGCAGGGCTGGCGTTCAGCCCGCCCGTCTCAAGGATGGTGCGGCAGTAGCGTCAGTTCAGCCGCCCCTCGACCACCGGCTTCTTCTCCTTGTCGAGGATCGAGCGCACGTGACGCATCACGTGATCGGCGACGATCGCGTGAGCCTCGGCGGTCGGGTGGAATGCGCCGGAAGTGAGCGCCGCAAAGGCCGGCTGGAGAATATCGAACGGCGAGATGCCCTCGCGGTGCGTGTTCGCCGTGAGGAAGGCGTCGTTCGGATTGTGAATGAGCCGCCAGCGATGCGCGTAAGGCAGCGCGCCTGCGGGCGAATACGGCTCCCAGTCGTCGCTCGTCTTCGAGCGGCGTGGCATCTTCATCGAAGCCTGATCCATCAGCGCGCGGGTCGGATCGCGCGCGCAGATGCCCCGCTTGGCGAAGTCCGCCGTGTGCTCGGTGATGAAGCGGAAGCCGGTGCCGCTGCCGGTCGCGAGACCAGCCGGGCAACCGCCGCCGCTGCGCGCCATGCAGGCGAGACGCTTCTGCAGTTCGGCGGCGACGTCCGCGGCCTCGTTCAGCCGCGCCTTGTTCACCTTCAGCGAAGGATGCACGTCCATGCCGAGCGTCGCCTGCGAGCCGCAATAACCGCCGACCTCGTCGAACTGGATCGGCTCATAGGCATTTTGCAACACGCGCGTCGGATCGACGCCGAAGCCGTCCACCAGCGCATCGCGCACCGCCTTGATACGCTTGTCGAGCTGCCCGAGATAGGTCCGCGCCACATCCGGACCGAAGCGCAGTTCGCCACCGGCCAGTGCCGCGATCGGCGCCAGATCGCGCGCGTTCTCGATGCTCGCATACAGGGCCAGCGCGCCGAAACCGACGTCGTTGCCGCCGATCGAGAGCAGCACGAGGTCGATCGGCCGTTTGCGGCCAGCCGGCGGGCACCATTGCTTCGACACGGTCTGCGCCGAAATGCCGGTGCTGCCGTATTTGTAGGTCGGCAGCGTGTAGCTCGCACTCTGCGTGCGGCCTTGCCGCCCGCCGCGGCAGATGAGATCGGCAAGCTGGTCGAGCTGCGGCGGCACCTTCGCGCCGTCCTTCTCGCCGGTGCGCTCGCGCGCATCGTGATCCATGAACAGGCCGGTGACATCCGCGCCCGAGCACGCGACGCTGACCAGCGTTACGGCACGATGGCGGTTCTCCAGCGTCATCGCGAGCCCGACGCGGAACGGATACCCGTATTGCGAGCGGTGGCAGTCCGCCGAAAGCCACTGCGCGCCGCCCTTGTCGAACGCGGTCTGGAACTCAGCCGAGTTGGGGCGATACACGAGGCCCTTCGCCTCGTCCTCCATGACGCGGCGCGGCAGGCTCTTCACGTCGAACGCACTGTCGGTCGAGGCGAGACCGAAACTGTTCGCCTTGTAGCCCCTGTCGTAGCCGCGCGAGGCAAGCTGATCGCGATTGTTGGCGATGATCGGGTCGTAGACCATCTGGCGCGACGGACTGAACGACACCGGGCGGTCCGGATTGCTCTCGCCCGACATGAACGAGTCGCCGATCGCGACAACGAACACGTCCTCCACTACCACGGTCTCGGTCAGTTCTTTTCCATCAGGCAGCGTGACCTTGACGTTCGCGCCCGACACCTTCGTGTCCGGCGAATACGGCACGCGCTTGATCACGAACTTGTTCTTGCAGGCCTGCTTGACGCTCTCGCCCTTGCCGGCACCGGCGCGCGGCAACCACGCGAAGGTGCATTCGCCCGTCCCGGCTTCGGCAAGCCGCTCGGGCGCAAGCGTCACATCGACCGTGTGCGCATCGGGCAGGACGTAGTCTTCTTTCGCGGTGCCCCAGGAATATTGCCGTTCGCAAACGCCCATGTAGCGGAACGGCCGCGAGTTGCGCTCGTAACAGGTCGACTCGAGCGTCTGCGCAGCCCAGCCGAGACGCGAGCGCTCATAGCCCGCGCGCTTGGTATCGAGACAGCGGCCCGGACTCGACTTGTCGGCGCAATCGGGATCGTTCAGGCGGCGCTCAGTGCGCCAGACGATGTTCGCAGGTAGCGGGGTATCGGCTTTGCCGCGCACCGCCTCGTACGCCTTCTCATGCAGCGCGAAGGAGGACGTCTTCTTGAAGAACCGGAACGGGTTCTGCACCTCCCAAACCAGGTCGGCGGCGGGAGCAGTTCCGATTTGAAGGATGGCGAGTGGAATGGACACAAGCCAAGGGATCGTCGCGAGCCGACGCATGAGTATCTCCCGCACCATCCACCCGGCGCGATGATAGCTGATTTTGTCGCCTGTGCGATGCAAAACTTGGCCCAGCCCGATTAATATCGGCTCCTGTGGCACAACCGCCGACCAGCGTAACGCATTAAATTTGCTGATAAATTCCGTCTTTTCGGAGCGCGGCGCCTGAATGGAGCGAAGCGGGCAAGTGTGTAGGCCGGCCCTTGGCCGTCAAATTGTTGGCCGCGATCGTGACGGTACAGACAAACCCCTCGGGCCGGAAATCGGTCGAAATATCGCCGTCGAGCGAGGCCCCGATCCGCTCGAATACGACCTGACCGAAGCCCCTGCGCGCCGGCTCCGTCACGGGTGGCCCGCCCCGCTCCTGCCAGACAAGCTCGACACCCTGATCCTGTGAACCGCGCGTCCAGCCGATCGTGACCGTGCCTGACGCGTTCGACAGGGCGCCGTGTTTGGTCGCGTTGGTGCCAAGCTCGTGCATGATCAGCCCGAGCGATTGCATCGTCTGCGGCGTGAGATGGACTTCCGGCCCGTGCGTGACGATCCGGGTTGTGTCGATACCGCCGAATGGCGCGAGCTGAACGCGCAGCAACTCCTCCAGCGTCGCGCCCTGCCAGTCGTTCTGCACCAGAAGATCGTGGCTGTAGGCGAGCGCCTGGATGCAGCCGCGAAAGCGCACCTCGAAGTCCTCGATGTCGTCGCTGCGCCGCGCGATCATGCGCGCCAGGCCCTGCACGACGGCGAGCAGATTTTTCGTGCGATGCGACAGTTCGCGCAACGTGAAGCCGAGATGCTCCTTGTTTTCGCGGTTCTCGGTCATGTCCCGATGCACCGCCGCCACGCCAATCACCGCACCGTCGGGAGCAAAGATCGGCGAGCCGCTGATCCCGACAGGAATCAGCCGCCCGTCCTTGTGACGGCGAACGGTCTCCAGCAGAACCGGCTTGCCGCTCATCGTCTGCGCATAGAGCCCGGCCTGCTCGTCGCGCATCTCCCCGGGGCAGATCATGTTCAGCGAATGCCCGATCGCCTCGGCGGCGCTATAGCCATAGAGCCGCTCGGCGCCGCCGTTCCAGGTTTTGATCGTCAGGTCCGGATCGATCGAGAAGATCGCATCGCTCGATGAATGCACGGTGGAGGCGTGCAGCGCATTTGCTTCTTCGCCGCGCTTGCGATCGGTGATGTCCACGATCAGCCCGATCGAACGTGTCGCCCGGCGCCCTTTGGGGCCGTCCTGAAAGAAGGTCTTGCCGCGCAGAAGGATCCAGCCGGTCGAGCCATCGAACCGCGTGATGCGATGTTCGTCCTCGTAGTCGCCGCCGCTTTCGGGCAGGAGCGAAGCCTGCAGCTTCTCGCGAAAGCGCGAACGCATGTCGGACGGAACGATGCGCTCGAGCAGATCGGCGTCGCTGTTGATGTCGAGATCGGCGGGCGCATGCAGGATCGCGCGCAGCTCGGGCGACCAGTAACGCCGCCGCTCAACCCAATCGATCTCGTACATGCCCAGCCCGGTGGCGCGGCGCACGAGACGCAAGCGTTCTTCGGAGTCGCGTAACGCTTCCTGGGTGGAAAGCTCCTCGCGCGCACGAACGCGCCGGCCGCCGAGGCTTCGCAAAAAGCCCGGCAACCGGCGCAGAAGGGTCGTGAACTGGTTCACGCCAACATTCATGCGCTCAATCTATTCGGCCGTGAATGCGGTGTCGCGTGATAAGGTTCCTTGGCATCGCGCCTTGCCACCGCAGCATCGCGGGCGCTAGCATGTTAGCCATCAAACAAGAGGCGGCTGCCAACAGGCCGTTCACGAGGGAGGAATACCCCATGACGAAACTGACGCGCCGCGCATTCGCGGCTTCAACAGCAGCAGCAGCAGCGGCGGCCGGCCTGAAGATCAAGCCAGCCTTTGCGCAGAGTTATCCGGCCCGTCCGGTCACGGTCGTCGTCCCGTGGGGTGCCGGCGGCGGCACCGACGCGACCGCGCGCATCGTCGCGGCGCTGCTCGAGAAAGACCTCGGTCAGCCGTTCAACGTCGTGAACCGCACCGGTGGATCGGGCGTCGTCGGTCACTCGGCGATCGCGAGCGCGGCGCCCGACGGCTACACGATCGGCATGCTGACGGTGGAAATCAGCATGATGCATTGGCAGGGACTGACTGAACTCGGGCCGAAGAGCTACACACCGCTCGCCCTGATGAACGAAGACCCTCCCGGCGTCTCGGTCAGCGGGGGATCTCCTTACAAAACGGTCAAAGAGCTCGCTGACGCGATCAAGGCTGCGCCTGCCGGCAAGATGAAGGCGTCCGGCACGGGCCAGGGCGGCATCTGGCATCTCGCGCTCGTCGGCTGGCTCAAGGCAATGGGCCTCGCAGCCAATCACGTGGCCTGGGTGCCGTCGAACGGCGCCGCGCCCGCAATGCAGGATCTCGCGGCTGGCGGTCTCGATCTGTGTACCTGCTCGATCCCGGAAGCCCGCGCGATCATCGAAGCCGGCAAGGCGCGCGCGCTTGCCATCATGGCGCCCGAGCGCAATCCGATATTCAAGGATATTCCGACTCTGAAAGAGGCGATGAGCATCGACTATTCGACCGGCGCGTGGCGCGGCATCGCGGGTCCGAAGGGCCTGCCAGCCGACATTGCCACCAAGCTGACCGCAACGTTGAAGAAGGTCTACGACTCCAAGGAGTACAAGGACTTCATGAGCAACCGCGGCTTCGGCACGGTGTGGGGCGACGCCGCCGAGTTCGCGAAGTTCATGGACGCGGGCGACGCCCAGATGGGCGATGCGATGAAGGCCGCGGGCCTCGCGAAGGCCTGAGATGCAGCTATCGGATCGCGTTACCGGCCTGTTCCTCGTTGGCCTGGGTTCGGCTGCGGCCTATGGCGGGTGGCTCTTGCCACCCGTTCCGGGCCAGCCGGTCGGGCCGAACGTGTTTCCGCTGGTAATCGGCATCGGGCTTGCGCTGTGCGGGCTCGGGATTGCGTTCGGGATCGGCCACACCTTCGAGGAGGTCGAAGAGATCATCCCGCTCGAGGGCGGCGAAGCCGTGGCGCCGAAGAGCGCCTTCTACGGATTGCGAGCGCTGCTACCGCCCGCGCTGCTGCTGTTTTACGTGCTGGCGGCCGACCGGCTCGGATTCATCATCACGGCCGCGCTGATCGTGTTCGCGACCTCGACCGCGCTCGGCGCGAAATGGAAGCTCTCCGTTCCGCTCATGGTGCTGGCACCGATCGGCATTCATCTGATTTTCGCCAAGCTGTTGCGCGTACCGCTTCCAGGCGGGCTCCTGGCGATGCCGTGGTGATCTAGAATGTGGAATACCCTGGTCGAAGCGGTCTATCTGGTCATGGCGCCGGATGTCATCATCGCGATGCTGCTGGCCTCGGTCTATGGCCTCGTCATCGGCTCACTGCCCGGCCTTTCCGCAACCATGGCGACGGCACTGCTGGTGCCGGTCACATTTTATCTCTCGCCGATTGCCGCGATCGCGACCATCGTCGCAGCCTCCTCGATGGCGATCTTCTCTGGCGACATTCCGGGTGCACTGTTGCGGATTCCCGGAACGCCCGCTTCCGCGGCTTACGCCGACGAAGCCTATGCGATGACGCGCAAGGGCGAGGCGGAACTGGCGCTCGGCGCGGGCGTATGGTTCTCCGCCGTCGGCGGCATCGCGGGTACGCTGTCGCTGATGATCCTTGCGCCGCCGCTGGCCGAGATCGCGCTCTCGTTCTCGACCTTCGAGTATTTCTGGCTCGCCTTTCTCGGCCTGATGTGCGCGACGCTGGTCGCGCGCTCCTCGCCGATGAAGGCGATCGCCGGGATGTTCCTCGGGCTGCTGGTCTCCTGCGTCGGCATCGAGAACCCCGGCGGCGTGCCGCGCTTCACGTTCGGTTTCGTCGATCTGTTCGGCGGCATCGAGCCGATTCCGGCGCTGGTCGGCGTGTTCGCGGTTGCGCAGGTGATGCGCGCGATGCTGACCCCGGAGCCTCCGCCGCTGCCTAAGCGCAAGTTCGGAAGCATCATGGCGGGCCAGTGGAGGCTGACCAAGCAATATCACTGGCAGATGACGCGCGGGAACATCGTCGGCATCATCATCGGCGTGCTGCCCGGCGCCGGCGCCGACATGGCCGCCTGGGTGAGCTATGCGATGTCGAAGCGCTTCTCCAAGACGCCGGAGAAGTTCGGCACCGGCCACGTCGAAGGCCTGGTCGAGGCCGGCGCCAGCAACAATGCCTCGATTGCGTCCGGCTGGGTGCCCTCGCTGCTGTTCGGCATTCCCGGCGACACCATCGCGGCGATCGCGATCGGCGTCCTCTACATGAAGGGTCTCAATCCCGGCCCGACGCTGTTCACCGAAAAAGCGTCGAGCATGTACGCGATCTATTTGATGTTCATCATCGCCAACATCCTGATGATTCCGCTCGGCATCGTGATGATCCGCATGGCGAGTTACGTGCTCAAGGCACCGCGCTCCTCGGTAATGCCCATCATCATGCTGTGCTGCGCGGTCGGCTCGTTCGCGATCGGCAACAACATGTTCGGCGTCGTCACCGTCGCGACATTCGGCCTGATCGGCTACGTC
>JAXDOA010000460.1:0-5098 GCA_034669125.1 Hyphomicrobiales bacterium | reverse complement strand
GTGGATAGTTTTTGGGTCGACCAGTCGGTCGATGCGCTCGCGAACGGTGAGCCGGCCCTGGTCGCGCTGCCGCTTGACCTTGTCAACGCCTCCCATCTCGCGCGCGAACGCTTCGCGCCGGGCGAGGTCGTCGAGTTCCGGCTGCCAGCTCATTCATATCCTCCGTCGTGACGATCTTGCTATGGCGGCTGGCGAGCGGAAGCGGCTTCTTTTCCAGCCGGGCGCCGAACAATTCGCCGTCGCCGCCTTCGATCAGGCCGCCGATCGCGGCGCCCAATTCGAGAAGCTGCGGCGCCACCTCCCGGTGCAGCCGCGCCTCGTCATACATCGCAGCGAGAAGGCCGATCGTGACCACGACGAAGGTCCGGTATTGCGGCGACCACAGCGGCACCGCGACGCCGTTGATATGCGGGCTCCACAGCCCGCAGGCCACGACGTAGCCGTGTTCGCGCAAGAAGCGGCGGTTGTTCTCGATCCGCGGCCGCAGCACTTTGGCGCCTTCCGGACTCTCACGTTCCATTTCCGCCAGCAAGGCGTCGCCGACATCGGGATCGAGCGCGGCGGTATAGGCGTGGCCGGCGGCGGTGCTCGCCATGGCGATGCGGCTGCCGGTCGTCGAATTCAGGCCGAGCGCATTGGCCGCGCGGGCAAACTCGAGATAAACGAGGTGGAAACGGTCGGGAATGACGAAGCCGACAGTCCCCGGCAGTCGCTCGGCGACATCCTGCAGCCGCAGCCGGATCAAGTTGCGGAGCTGCAAGCCCCGCACCATCGACGTGCTCATCGCGACCGCGCTCGGGCCGATGCGGTATTTCTGGTCGTTGGGCAGATACACGAGCTGGCCCATCCGGGTCAGCGTATGGGTCAGGCGCGACACCGTCGATCGCGGCAACCCGCAGCGACTGGAGATTTCCAGATTGCCGAGCCGCGCCTCATGGTCCTCGAAGCAACGCAAGACGTCGAACGCGCGCGACACCACCTGGATAACGTCGCCTTCAGCGGCGTGATCGCCCGTGAGCATTCCTTGCCGGCTAAGCCGCTCCGAGCGCCGTCCCATCTGATTTCCCCGCTGATTTATTCCGTTATGCGGAATTAAATTCCGCTTGCAGAACAAGCTACCTCAGGCAATCTGCGGCCACAACAAAAAGCCGTTTACGAGGGCTGTGACCGCTCGACGGTACCGGAGAGCGGGAATGCCCGAGATCAAGATCATCACCGAGGTCGCCGGCCGCGTCTGCGCGCTTCCCGTCGAAGTCGGCGGCAACGTCGGTGATGGTGACGACATCGCCTTCGTCGAAGCCATGAAGATGGAAATCCCGGTGGCCTCGCCTGCAGCGGGCAAGGTCAAATCCATACTCGTCAGGCTTGACGACGTGGTCGCGGAAGGACAGGTGCTGGCGATCGTCGAGACGTGACCGCGACGGCCTCGCATAACAAGGCGCGGGGTCTTTTTGGTTCGCGACAATCTGTCCAGCATTGTGATCGAGTTCGGGAAGTCGGGCTTTCTGTCCTGTTCCGTCCGAGATGGGGCGCTCGACAAGGTCCCCGCTCCGTGCAAATCTTGAAAAAAACAACAAGGGAGGCTTGGCGCGCCACGGCACGACAGGACTCTCAGATGAACAAGCGACTGACAACCGCGTTGCTGAACGACAGGCTCGCGTGGGGCGAAATGAAGCCGCCGCTGCTGCGGTTCCTGGCCGATTGCCACGCGGAATTCTCCGCCGAGAAGGACGGCGCGGTCGCCGATTACATTCCCGAATTAAGCAAGGCCGACCCCGATCATTTCGGCATCAGCCTCGCGACCATTGACGGGCACGTCTACGAAGTCGGCGACACCCGAATTCCCTTCACCGTCCAGTCCATTTCGAAGGCCTTCGTGTTTGCCCTGGCGCTCGATACGCTCGGCGCCGCCCGCGTGGAAAGCGCCATCGGCGTCGAACCGTCAGGCGACCCCTTCAATTCGATCCGCCTCAATGCCGACAATCATCCGTTCAACCCGATGGTCAATTCCGGCGCCATCACCTGCACCGCCTTGATCCGTGAGGCCAAAGGCGACGGCGCATTCGAATGCATCCGTCAGGCGCTGAGCCGGTTCGCCGGCCGCAGCCTCGATGTCGACGATGCCGTGTTCACGTCTGAAAGCGCGACCGGCGACCGCAACCGGGCGATCGCCTATCTGCTGCGCAATTCGGACGTGATCAAGGATGACGTCGACGCGGTCCTGGAGGTCTATTTCCGGCAGTGCTCGATCCTGACCACCGCGCGCGATGTCGCGATCATGGGCGCGACGATCGCCAACCGCGGCAAGAATCCGGTGACCTGCGAGCAGGTGGTGACGCCCTACGCGATCTCGCGGACGCTGTCCGTGATGACCAGTTCCGGCATGTATGACTATGCCGGCGAATGGATATATCGGGTCGGGATTCCCGCCAAAAGCGGCGTCGGCGGCGGCATTCTTGCGGCGCTGCCGACACGGCTTGGGCTCGGCAGCTACTCTCCGCGGCTCGACAGCCACGGCAACAGCGTGCGCGGCATCAAGGTCTGCGAAGCGCTGTCGGCGCATTACGATCTGCACATGCTCAACCGCAGCGACGATGCGCGCAACAGTATCATGGCCGACTACAACATCGGAAAGAGCTCGTCGCGGCGCAGCCGCCGGCCCGACGAGCAGCGCATTCTCGAGGCACACTGCCAGGACGTCCGCATCCTCGAATTGATGGGCACCCTGACCTTTGCGAATATCGACTATGTCTCCCGGCAGCTTACTGCAAAGCCGCGCCCGCAATTCATCGTTTTCGACCTGCGCCGTGTCGCCGCCGTGACGCGCGCCGCTGCCCGCCTGCTCGCCGAAGGTTTGCGAGAACTCGCCGCCTTCAATGTCACGGTCGTGATATCCGGAGCCGACCGCGCGTCCCCGACCTGGGCCGCGATCAGCGAATGGACAACCGGTATCTCTAATCTGCGCCATTACTATCTGCTCGACGAGGCCATCGAATGGACCGAGGACCAGATCATCTACCGGCACGGCGGCGAGCTCGATTCGCCCGATATCGCTGAACTGTCCAGCCAGGCCTTGCTGCAGGGATTGACTCCCGAAGAAATTTCCGCGCTCGCGGCGATCGGCACCCCGCGCGATTATGCGACCGGCACCCACATTATCTCGATCGGCGATCGCACCTCATCGGTGTTTTTTCTGACGCGCGGCACCGTCAAGGTCCGGCTTTCCAGCGGCACCCGGCTGGCGACGCTGACCGCCGGAATGGTGTTCGGCGAAATGGCGCTCCTGGACGTGCGCCGTTCGGCTGACGTGGTGGCGGAATCGCCCGTGAGCTGCGTCGAGGTTCCGATTGCGGAATTCGACCGCTTTCGCGCCGCCCATCCGCGGATCGGGGAGCGGATCATGCGCAATCTGGCGCTGCTCCTCGCCGAGCGCCTGATCACCGCGAACAATCGGGTGAATCTGCTGAGCGCGACCTAGCGACGGCTATCCGCCCGCTCAAATTACTTCAGTGACCGGCTGCATGTCGATGCCGAAGGTTTCCAGGAATTTCGACGTCATGATGTAGAAGCCGACCGAGAGCTGCAATTCGATCAGCGCTCCCGGCGTCAGTTTTGCCGCGATGGCATTGAAAGTCGCGTCGGTCGGACGGCGCAGGTGAACGATCTCGTCGGCGAAGGCGAGCGCCGCGCGCTGCACCTCGTCAAAGCAGGTGGCAGATTTCCAATCCTCCAACGCGGCGTTCTGCTCGTCGGTCACGCCGACACCCTTGCCGATGCGCTTGTGCGCGACCACTTCGTAAGGCGCTTCGCACAGGATGCCCGTGCGGGTGAT
This sequence comes from Hyphomicrobiales bacterium, assembly GCA_034669125.1. Taxonomy (GTDB): domain Bacteria; phylum Pseudomonadota; class Alphaproteobacteria; order Rhizobiales; family Xanthobacteraceae; genus PALSA-894. The sequence goes on along the minus strand of JAXDOA010000460.1, from coordinate 1,266 downwards.
GGCGAGCTCGCGCACGACCGGATCCAGCTCGCCCTTGTTGCGGATCGCGCCGCCGAGCCGGCAATATTGCTCGAAATAGCTCGGCGAGTGCGCCATCATCCTGAAAATATTGGCGTTGCGGTTCTTGCCGAGAATTTCCCGGGTGCGTTCGCTTGATTTCGCAGTATCGCAATAATCGATACGGGCCATGGTTCATCCCCAGCTATTCGGTTTCTGTTTGTTGCGACGCCCAAGCCGCACCGTCGAAAGTGTGCGTGTCACGGACTATGCATGGCGGCGGATAGCCGATCAACAGCGCGCGCCTTGCCAGCGAGCCGATCGCGCTGCCGCAAGATTCCATTTCGCGCCCACAAACCGGCTACGGCGGAGCCAAAATGCCGCCTTATTGCTGATCGACGCTGGCGCCGTCGATATTCGCTGAGTGGGGACTCGTCAAAGCGAATACTCGTCGTGGGGTGTTCCGAGTAAAAAACTGGCCATCGCGGGCGCTCGCGCGCAAGCGATGAGCCATGCCCAGGTCTAGGGAGAACGGCATGAAGGAGGCCTCGAAGAGGGCGGCCTCAGAAGCGCTCGCGCGAATGCTGGCAGTGGCGGCTATGCTCGTCATCGCCGGTTTGTTGTTTTACTGGCGGTAACAGTTTCGCGTCCCGCAAGCGAAGCGGTGCATTGCACCGCTTCGCAGGGTCCCCCTTCGGCGTTGCAAGGCAGGCCCCGGATCAGCCGCGCATGGCGACTCCCGATTTGACCTTTTCAAAATAGGGAACAAGGCGGCCGGCGAATTGCGCAAAGCGCGCGGTCACCTTGTCGCCGATGGCAAGGTCGTTTTCGCCGTGCGCCATCATGCGAAAGCCCTCGGCTATATCGACGAGAATAATGGCGTAGGGAACGTGCGCGCGGGTCTCCGGGGTGGCGGCGCGGGCGACCACCGTGATGGCATACACCGTGCCCTCCCCCTTGGCGAGCTTGTCCGCCGGGTCGGGCGCTCCGCACGCGCAGCAGAAGCTGCGGCGGAAATATTGCAGGCCCCCGCAAGTCCCGCAGGCCTGATAAACGATGGCCTCTTCGCCCACGGTCCAGTCGGCGAGCGCTTGCTTGTGTCCGCTCATCGCACCCGCTCCAGGAACATGCTGACATGGGAGGACAGCACGCCGCCGTCGCCATGCAGCAGCGCCACCGACGCGTCGCGCACCTGACGGTCGCCGGCCCTGCCCGTCATCTGCAGATGCGTCTCGACCAGATGCGCCATCGCGCCGCCGACACCGCAAT
>JAXDOA010000459.1:0-6873 GCA_034669125.1 Hyphomicrobiales bacterium | reverse complement strand
CTCTCGGCGATGGACAGCTATGCCGATACGGTGACGCAGATCGGCGTGCGGATGAGCGTGCAGCAAAGTGCGCTCGGGCGCATCGCGGAGCTCGGCCGGACGGTGAAATCCGGGACGCTCGGCCCATACAGTATCGACTCCAGCGGACAGACGACAACGCAGCGCGCGGCCGTCTCGCAGCTTGACGAGATCCTCGGGCTGCTCAACACGCCGGCCGGCGACCGCTACCTGTTCTCGGGGCGCGCAGGCGACAAACCGGCGACGGACACGCTCGATCACATCCTCAACGGCGATGGCGCGAAATCGGGATTGCGGCAGATCATCGCCGAACGAAATCAAGCCGACCTCGGCGCGAACGGTCTGGGACGGCTCGCCATTCCGCCGGCCCTAGGCTCCGCGGTCAGCATTTCGGAAGAGACGCCCGCGACGGTTTTCGGGATGAAGCTCGCCAGCGTCAGTGCGCTCAATGGCGCGACTGTTACGGGCCCAACCGGATCGCCCGCCAGCATCGGCGTGAACTTCACCGGCACGCCCAATCCGGGGGATGCGGTCACGTTTTCATTCACGCTGCCGGACGGCACGATCCAGCCGCTCAAGCTGACCGCGACGAATTCCGCGCCGCCGGCCGCCGGTGAGTTCACCATCGGCGCCAATCCGAACGCGACGGCGGCCAATTTTCAGGCTTCGCTCACCACGGCGGTTGGCAAGCTTGCCGCGACCTCGTTGTCGGCGGCCTCCGCAATGGCCGCGGCGGATAATTTCTTCAACGTCGGCGCCGGCCAGCCGCCGCTGCGGGTGGCGGGATCGCCGTTCACCGCGACCGCGCTCACGGCCGGCACCGCCGCCAACACCGTGACCTGGTACACCGGCGAGATGGGCACGGATGCGCCGCGCGGCACGGCCGTCGCAAAGGTCGACGACGCGCTTTCAGTCGCTTACGGGGCGCGCGCCAACGAGCAGGCGATCCGATCGACCATTGCCAGCGTCGCGGTGTTTGCCTCGATGACGTTCTCGCCGAGCGATCCGAACGCGAAGGATCGCTTCGACGAGATGAAACAGCGCGTTGCCGGTAATCTCGGCACGCCTCCGGCCGGCCAGCAGAAGATCGAGGACATCCAGGCCGAACTCGCCTTCGCACAGACGACCGCGCAGGGCGCGACCCAACGCCAGCAGCAGCGCAAGGCGACGCTGGAGAACCTGCTGCAGGGCATCGAGCAGGCGCCTCCAGAGGAAGTCGCCGCGCAGATCCTCGCGCTGCAGACGCGCCTGCAAGCCTCGCTGCAGACGACGTCGATGCTCTACCAGTTGAGCATCGTCAATTATATCTAGGATAACGGTCGCGATCGATCGCTGGAAGATCAGCGGCCCATCAGGCCTGCGGCGAGCTCGCGATTGATATTGATCAGCGGCGCAAGCTTGTCGCGCTGCGGCTCAGCCATCAGCGAGATCGTCTGGTTCATTACGAACATGCCGAGATTGGCGACGTTCTGGCGAACCATATCAGGCAGGGGATTGTCACTGCGCGTCACCGACGTCAGGAAAATCGACCAGAGCTTGCGGTTATAAAGCAACGCCTCGTCGACCTGGTCGCGGTCGACACCCCAAGCGTCGCTGACTGCCTGCAGGCGCGCCGCCGCCTTGAGCAGCAGGTTCGCCTCCATCTCACGTGGACTGGAGGTTTGACTTGCTACTTTTCCATAGGCCTGAGCCGCCGCGTGCTGCATTGAGCAATTCCTCTTCGTAGGCAATCAGCTTTTTTGTGTCCTTGAGTGCTTTGTATATTTCCCCTGTTAAAATGTGGTTATTGATCGCCTCAATCAGCGGCCACGTGCTTGGGGCGGCCTGCACGATATCGCGCACCAGGGAAAAGTAGAGCTCATGGTGCGGCTGCGCCTCGCGCGAGGTGTACATCAACTGCACAGCCAGATAGATGCGCTTGGCCGGCGTGTCGGCTCGCTCCAGCGTCATAATGTCCTTTTCGCGCAGGATCGGCGCCGCACCCTCGATCAATAACCGCGTGCGCTGATCGCTGTTGGTCACGACGGCTTCGCCGATCAGGATGCGTTCGCCGGGTTTTAGCTCGACCTTCAGGGCCATCGCGGTCTCATGTCGCTGTTCGAAATTCTAATGACGCAGGGGAAGCCAGAAAGCAAACGGCGGCCCGAGGGCCGCCGTCCGTAGACGCGATCGTTGGCCGGGGTTACCCGCCGAACAGGCGCAGCACGTTGCGGTCGCTCTGCACGGCGAGCGACAGTGCGGTGGTCGAGAGCTGCTGACGGGTCTGCAAGGCGAGAAGGTTCGCGCCCTCCTCGTTCGAGTCGGCAAGTGTCAGGTTGTCCGCACCGGTCGTCAGCGTGTTGATCATCGACTTGGTAAAGTCCTGCCGTGCCTGCACGGTCGAAAGGGTCGCGCCGAACGCCTTGGATTGTGTGCGCAGCGTCGCCAAAGCCGTCGTAGCGTCGTCGAGCGAAATCTGGATGTTGGCGTCAAGTGCCCAGCTGCCGACCGCACCGGCGATGTCGACATCCCCACCGGTGGTGAGATCGGCGCCGGTAATTGTCATTGTCGAAGAACCGTCCTCGTTAAACACGACATCGAGATCGTCGCCATTGATGAGGTTCTTGCCGTTGAAGCCCGAATCGGCTGCGAGGGCGTCGATCTGAGCGAGGGTGTCGTCGAACTGCGTCGCGAGCGTCGCCCGTTCGCTCGCGTCCGTGGTCTGCTGGGCCTGACGAGCCAGCGCCTGCGCGGACTGGACGAGCTTGGTGATCGCCGAAATGCCGTTGTCCGCGGCCTGCAGGGTCTTGACCGCATTGGACATCGAGTCCAGTAGCGTACTGAGGTCGCCGGCACGGTTGTTCAGCGACTGCGCGGTGAAGAAGTTGGTCGGATTGTCGAGCGCCGAGTTGACCCGCTTTCCGGTGGCCAGACGCACCTGGGTTTGCTGGATGAGGCTTTCCGTCGTCTGTAAATTAAGCAGATTTGAGCGAACACCACCCGAAAGCACGATATTACTCATGGCATACCCCTCGCAGCACGAGTCACGCCGCTCGTTCCAGCGGCATGAATGCTAATAATCCATTAGGCTTGATAAAGGGTTAAAGGAACTGGGAGAATTGTTTTCGGTTACCGTAATCCGAGCTTTGCTCAAAAAAAGACGGCGGCCCGAGGGCCGCCGTCTTGCTACGTGACGAATGGTCGATCTTATCCGCCGAAGAGGCGCAGCACGTTGCGGTCGCTCTGCACGGCAAGCGATAGAGCCGTGGTCGAGAGCTGTTGGCGGGTCTGCAAGGCGAGAAGGTTCGCGCCCTCCTCGTTCGAGTCGGCAAGTGTCAGGTTGTCCGCACCGGTCGTCAGGGTGTTGATCATCGACTTGGTGAAGTCCTGCCTGGCCTGCACGGTCGAAAGGGTCGAACCGAAGGCCTTGGACTGTGTGCGCAAGGTCGCCAAAGCGGCCGAAATTTCGTCGAGCGAGGCCGTGATATTGGCGTCAGCCGCCCAGCTGCCGACGGCACCGGCGATGTCGACATCGCCGCCGGTTGTGAGGTCGGCGCCGGTAATCGTCATGCTTGACGAACCATCCTCGTTGAACACGACATCGAGATCGTCGCCATTGATGAGGTTCTTGCCATTGAATCCGGCATCGGCGGCGAGAGCGTCGATCTGATCGAGCGTGTCGTCGAACTGCGTCGCGAGCGTCGCCCGTTCGGTCGCGTCTGAAGTCTGCTGGGCCTGACGAGCCAGCGCCTGCGCGGACTGGACGAGCTTGGTGATCGCCGAAATGCCGTTGTCCGCGGCTTGAATCGTCTTGACCGCATTGGACATCGAGTCCAGGAGGCCGCTGAGGTCGCCGGCACGGTTGTTCAGCGATTGCGCGGTGAAGAAGTTCGTCGGATTGTCGAGCGCCGAGTTGACCCGCTTGCCGGTCGAGAGACGCACTTGGGTTTGCGAGATGAGGTCGCCGGTCGCCTGCAGATTAAGCAGGTTCGAGCGGACGCCCGCGGATAGAACAATTCCTGACATGAGGTCGCACCTTTCTGGTCACACTACACTTCGATCGCGTTCGGATCGGCCCTCACACCTCGCACGGGCAGCGTAATGCCACGTAAAAAAACATGGTTAACAGGTGAATTATCAGCGAATTGGACCTGCCGTATGGACAGTGTGTTGTCGACATCTTGTTAAGCAGAAAACGTAGAAACAAATTTACTGGACTACTCAGGCCTCGAGCAGAACTGCCCCCGCGCGGACTGCGTCAGACCTCGATGTCAGCCTCGGGGTCGTGTGGTGCGGCACGGTCCTTGGCATAACGTGTATAGGCCTTCAGGCGCCGGGCGGCGATCTCCGGCGTCTGACGCACGACACGGCGTAGCCCGACGCTGCGATCGATGACTTCGCGACTTTGGGGATCGAGAATAATGTCCCGAACGTGCGACGGATCGAAGGATGGTGTCTTCGTAGTGTCGTTTCTGACATCTGCGGCGCCAGCCGCAGCCGTCACTGTTTGTGCCGAAGGAAGGTCGGTTGAGACCGCTTGCCGGGTCAAGCCGGCGTCGGGCCGCGCGTTGCTTGCCACTCCGCTTCCGGTGGACCGAACCGTTAGACCGGCACTCATGTCGCCCTTCTGCCGCGCAAGGCTTACGATGCACTTCGGAAAGTGTAGGAGGACCGCGTTAAGGGCTCGTTAGGGAGTGTGGTTAATTGGTGCGCGGTGGATGGCCGGACACGCGCCGCAATGTATCCGGTCGATCCAAATTTGCTGATTATGGCGCGCAGCGCCTCAGAGTGTGCGGCTGACCGAAATCGGCGTCGCGGCGCTTTTCGGGGGCGCGCTGTGCCGTCCCGAATTGCCGTAGGTCTGCGGCGCATTCTTGCGGGCGACCTCGCCATGCGCGCCGCGGATCAGCCCTTCGGACACCGCGTGGGCGGTTGCGAGCACGGTCAGATTGATCTGCAGCAGCGCATTGAAAGTGTCGTGCTGCCGGCGCAGCGCCGCGAGCAGGTCGGGGATCTGTTTCGAAAGCACCGGCAGGTTCGCCTTCACCTGCGCGGTATCCGTCATATAAAGACGTGCCAGCTCGGACTTGGTGGCTTCGAGCGCGACCGCGTCCTTGAGTTTGCCGGCGCGCACCAGCGTGGTTTCCTGCTCGACGGTCGCGACCAGCGCATCCATGGCGGCCAGCAGATGCCGGACGAGATTTTCCGCTTCGGCGGTGCTCTGGATCGGCTGCGGTGCGGGCTTCGTGTTGTTCATTTCGCTTTCGCCTCCTGCAGCGCCATCAGTTCCTTGTAGACGCTGTCGGCGATGCCGATGCCGCCGGCCTTCGCGAAGTTCCTGGCGTATTCGTCGGTGAGGAATGAGCGCCAGGTGCTGGCGGCCTGGCCGCCGTTGAACGGGCCTTCGTTCACATGGGTGAACATCTGGCTGAACATCGAATTGAGGAACACCGCCTCGAAGTCCTGCGCGCTGGCGCGCGCCTTGGCGGCGACGGCCGGCGAAACTCCGGAACCCGCGAGCGCGGGCGTCGGGCCGAAGCTGAGCGCGGCGGCCGCCATCACATCACCTCGATGTCGGCCTGGATCGCGCCCGCGGCCTTGATCGCCTGCAGGATCGAGATCATGTCGCGCGGGCCGATGCCGAGCGCATTGAGCCCATCGACGAGTTGCTGGAGCGATACGCCTTCGCGCACCAGAGCAAGCTTCTTGCCGTCTTCGGTGACGCCGACGCGGGTGCGCGGGACGACGACCGTCTGGCCGCGCGAGAGCGGGGCCGGCTGGCTCACCTGCGGCGTCTCGCTGATGCTGACCGTGAGGTTGCCTTGCGCGACCGCGACCGTGGAGACGCGCACGTCGCGGCCCATCACGATGATGCCGGAGCGCTCGTCGATCACGATCTTGGCCGGCAGATCCGGCTCGATCTGAAGCTGTTCGATCTCGGTGAGCAGCGCGACGACCTTGCCGGCGAATTGCTTCGGGATGGCAAGCTGCACCGTCGAAGGGTCGAGCGGCTCGGCGGTCGGCGTTCCGATGAAATCGTTGACGGCCGCCGCGATCCGCTTCGCCGTGGTGAAGTCGGGATTGCGCAGCGCGAGCCGCAGGTTCGGCAGGCGATTGAGCCCGAAATCGATCTCGCGCTCGATGATGGCGCCGTTGGAGATGCGCCCGACGGTTGGAACGCCGCGCGTGATCTTCGCGGCGTCGCCTTCCGCCGCGAACCCGCCGATTGCGAGCGATCCTTGCCCGACCGCGTAGACATTGCCGTCGGCGCCGAGCAGGGGCGTCACCAGCAGGGTTCCGCCCTGCAGGCTCTTGGAATCGCCCATCGCCGAGACGGTGACGTCGATGCGCGTGCCCTGCGTGCCGAAGGCCGGCAGATTGGCGGTGACCATCACGGCCGCGACGTTGCCGGTGCGCAGCGTCTGGCCGCGGATATTGACGCCGAGGCGTTCCAGCATCGCCTGCAGCGATTGCCTGGTGAAGGGGATGTTGTTGAGGGTGTCGCCGGTTCCATTCAGCCCGACCACAAGGCCGTAGCCGATCAGCTGGTTCTGCCGCACGCCCTCGACGCTCGCGAGATCCTTGATGCGCGAGGCGGCCTGCGATGCGCCGGACGCACCGATCGCCAAGACGACCGCGAACGCGGCGATCCCGGTTCTGACAAACCCCATCGTCTGCTCCCCGTTGCCAGAAGTCCCTTGCGTCTCCCAACGCGCGGGGCTGCAACAGGCTCGACCATGCGAGCGGCGTGCCAAGCGTAATGAATTGAGATGGCTCGATTTTTTCTCAACGGCCCGCGCCGCGCGCGGACAATCCTTGCCGCGGCGGGCAATTCTTGCCGCCTCGTTAACTAAAGTTTAACCGCGCGCGTCTGAG
>JAXDOA010000458.1:0-6273 GCA_034669125.1 Hyphomicrobiales bacterium | reverse complement strand
AGGATGTTCTGCTCGCGCAGCACCTTCTCGTAGCCGGTCCGCTCGGTGACGTCCTCGTGCGCCGTGACCCAGCCGCCATCCGGCGTCGGCCGCGTGGTCGCCTCGATCACGCGCCCGTCTTTCAGATTGAGCCGCATGGTCGAAGGCCCGCCGCCGGCGGCCCCGCGCTTGCGCTTCTCGTAGAGCGCGTCGGCGGTCATGCCGGGCTCGTCGAGGCTTTCGACCCAGAGCGCGAGCAGGTCGCGTGAGGAAATTCCCGGTTTTGCGACGGCGGGGTCGAGGCCATACATTTTCATGTATTGCGCGTTGCACACGATCAGCGCTTCGTCCGGGCCGAACATGGTCAGTCCGTGCGACATGTGGTTGATCGCCTGATCGAAGCGCTCGTACTGCTGGTGCAGCTCGCGCTCCATGCGATGGCGCTCTGTCACCTCCTCGCACAGCGTCACCCACCCGCCGTCAGCCATCGGGTGGTAGTGCAGAATGTAGTTGCGTCCGTTGGCCAGGTTCACCGCTTGCTGGAACGGCTTTCCGGCTTTCATGCTGTCCAGCCGCCGCTGCCACACCTTCTCGGCGGGCGCACGCGGAAACAGGCCGCGGTGCGCGGCGTGCTCGATCACGTCGCGCATCGACACGCCGACCCGGATCACGTCCCCGGACAGGCCGTACATTTCGACGAAACGCGCGTTGAACAGCACGATGCGGTGATCGGCGTCGACCGCGCACAGGCCGTGCGACATCTGCGTGATCGCCTGGTCGAAGCGCTCGAACTTGACGCGCAGCTCGTATTGCTGGCGCTGGCGCTCGGTCACGTCTTCCACCAGCGTGACCCAGCCGCCGCCCGGTAGCGGACGATAGTCCATCGCGAACGTGCGCCCGCGCGACATCTGGCGCATCAGCCGGAACGGCTCGCCGCGCGCCATCAGATCAAGGCGGCGCCGCTTGATGTCCTCGAGTTGCTCAACGGGAAAGTTCCCACGCGCGGCCGAATGCGCAATCAGCTCGGCGATCGGCATGCCGGGCCGCGCGATATCGGGCAGCAGATCGAACATGTCGAGATAGCGCCGGTTGAACAGGACGAGCCGCTGCTCGGCATCGACCATGCACAGGCCGTGCGACATCGTCGCCAGCGCGGCCTCATGCAGCGCGAGCAATTCCTTGAGCTGTTCTGTCTCGGCGCAGCTGGCCATTGACGGTTCGCCCACCCGATCCCCCCGGTCGCGGTAGCCGAGACTACGGAGCAAGGATCGAATTCCGGGTTAATCGATTTGGTTTAAATTGTATGAGGGCGCAATTTGTCCGCGGTTCCATGCCGCTAGGTCACACCGACCCAAGTGCCTCCGGCCGCAGGATTTCGATCTCGACGAAGGCGATCGGGTGGTCCGAGCCGTTCATCACGTCATGCGCGATGCCGGCCGGGCGCCGATAGGACTGCCCGGCCTTCAGCGGCACGTCCGACACCGCGCCGTCCGCGGCCTCGATCTTCAGGGTCGCGTCGGTGAGCATGATGACGAAGTACGGCCAGCCATGGGTATGCCAGCCGGTGGCGGCACCCGGCGCGAAATCCCAGCGCGTGATCCGCGCGGTTGCGTCGTCCTGCTGCACGGTCGGGACGGCGGGCTCGTTGCACTTGAATGGCATGATCAGAGGATCCCGTATTTGGCGAACACGTCGCCGAGTTTTTCGCCCGCGCGCAAGTCGTCGAGCGTGCGCTTCTCGCCCTTGATCTTCTCGAACGCCAGCGTGAGCACCTGGCTCTCGATTGCGCGCGGGATCACGACGATACCGTCGGCATCGCCGAACATGAGATCGCCGCTCGCGACCTTCACGCCGGCGCAGCGGACCGGCACGTCGATCGCCATCACGCGTCCGCGTCCCTTGCTGTCGAGCGGCGCGATGCCGCCGTGAAACACCGGAAAGTTCATCGCGCGGATCGCCTTGATGTCGCGCGTGCAGCCGTCCATCAGCGCGCCGGCCGCGCCACGCACCTGCGCGGCGGTGGAGAGAAGTTCGCCCCACGGCGCGATGCGCGCCGGGTTGGAGCAGGCAAACACCGGGATTTCGTCCTTCGCCAGACTGTCGATCAGCGCGATTTCCAATTCGTACGGATTGGTACCTGGCTCGTGGTGATCGACCTCCATGAATTGCGCGGTGCGCGCGCGCCCGACCATCACGCTCGCCTCGTCGAGCGGCCGGATGCGCGATGGGAGCACCTGATCCATCGTGCCCGCCGCATCGAGGCAGTCGGAGAGCACGGAGGCGAAGAGATGAGCGCGGATGTCGGCGAGGGAATACATGGCATCCCTTCGGGTTGGGGATGCCCAACTATAGCAGCGCGGCTGCGCCCGTTCGATGGGACGCGAGCAGGCCGGAGCCGCCCGCGCCGCAACACGATCAGGGGCCGGCCACACCCTTAACGAACGAGGCCGCCCGTCCCGTGATCGCGGTCGCAAGCGCCCGTTCGGACAAGCCGCAGAACAGTCCGATCAGCAGCGAAATCGACCCGGCAAGCTTGAGTGCGGCAGCCTTGGTGCTCAGCGCGCCAATCTCGACATTGATCGCTCCGGTCCAGAACAGCAGGAATGCCGTCCAGGTCAGCACGATTACAAACGCGATGCGCAGCGGTGGATCGAAGGCATCATAGTCGAGCTGCAGCAGGTCCTCGAACACAAACTCGACTTGTCGGATCGAGAACGAGAGCCATGCGCCGAGCGCGGCGCCGATGCCAGCGAGCAGGAACGGCTTGTGCAGATTACCCCAGTGCATTGCCGGGCAGACGATGATCATGATGTACAACGCTGCGAGTGCTGCCGAGGCAAGGAATGCCCACAGCGCGAGCCAGCGGGCATACTTCCGCTTGATGCGGGCGCCCTCGCCGGCGGCGAACTCCGCCTTTAGTTCGTTCAGCGCGAGCGTCGCAACGGCCGTGTGCGAGTCCTCGAGTCCGATGACCGCAACGCCTGCGAGATTGGCGAGATACTGGTCTCGGACGCGCCGGACGCGATCCCTGATGGCCTGTTGCGAGGCCTCGTTATCCGCCTTAGCGCCCCACTTCTCGGGTGCATCCAGCACGCGTTGACACACGGTCCGAATGACCGTGTGGGCCTTGTTGATCTGAAGGAATAGTTCCCGCTTCTCGGGCGAGGCGGTGTCCTCGGGCGGTGGAAGGCCGTCGGTCAACAGGATTTCGAGGTCGACTGCAAGCTCGTTCGGTTGCTTGTCCTGGTCACCCTTGATCAGGCCGACTCTGAAGAGCTTCAGGTTAAGTCGATTGCGCCATGCCTGGTATTTTCCCTTTGCGACGAACAGCGCTTCGGTTGCAACCGCTGCGGTCGATTTGCCCTGCCAGAACTCGTCCAGCGCAGCCTTCACCGCGCTAGCGGTGATCTTGCGGTAACTCTTCCGCAGGTCGATCACGCCCGGAGCGAACTTTCCGCCTTGCTCCGCCCTCTCATCATCGGCGAATTCCTTGAACAGGGCGCCTAGCGCGACGAGCAGCGTGGTTTCGCCTTCGGTCGGAGCGTAGTCCGGAACCCTGACCAACTCGAACTCGTCGTACGTTGACCCCACCTTGTCGCGGATTCCGAACTTCGGGACTGTCGTTCGGTATTTTGCCTCGAGCTTCCCTGCCGATGCCTCAAGTTCCTCTGGCGCCGCTTCGGCGTTCACAAGCTTGAAGGCGTCGGCCTGAAGCTCAGCAGCGATCGCTTTTCGCGTCGCGCGGCGTGCATTGCGCAGCGTGTCCGGGATATCGGCATTGGCGTCCCTGCCCTCGTCCTTGGCCATCAGGGCGAGCGCCCGATGAACGGCCGCGACGTAGGAATCCTCGTGCTGGCCCCACGGATAGTCACCGACCGGAGCGATCTGGAATTCGCCTTCGAAACTGGCCGGGGAGGTTGGAGTAACGCTGAAATTCGGCATGACACTCGCGCTGAACACACAACCAGAAGACGCTCCACTGAACAACTAAAAGCGCAAACTTGCAAGGTTTTCGCTCATTCGCCCTGGGCGGATGGTTACTCCGTTAATCATTCGTCGGAGCGAATGGGAACGAGGCGTGTCCGCGTTACACGGCCAACGAGGCTGGCTATTCGGTGCGCTTGCGATAATTTGGCGGGCATCGTCAAAGCGGGATGACCGGTGAGCATGAAACGGCGGACCTTTCTTCTCAGTGGCGCAGCCGCTTTGGCGGCCCCCGCGATCCGCGCGCAGTCCGCGTGGCCGCACGGTCAGCCGATCCGCGTGATCGTGCCGTTTCCGGCCGGCGCCGCGAACGACGCGATGGGGCGGCTCGCCGCGCAACGGCTGCAGGACAAGTTCGGCACGACCGTCGTGGTGGAGAACCGCGCGGGCGGCAGTGCCAGCATCGGCACCACGGCGGTGCTCAACGCGGCGCCGGACGGCTACACGCTGCTCGCCTCCGCGTTCAATCACATCATCCTGAACCACGCCGTGAAGGGCGTGAGTTTCGACCCGCAGGCGGATTTCGAGACCATCGGCCGCACGGCGCGCGCGCCGCTGCTGATGGTGATGGCGCCGAAGATGCCGCAGCAGACCATCGCCGAGGTGATCGCCGCCGCCAAGGCCGCGCCGAACGACTGGACCGTCGCGATTCCGGCGCTCGGCGCGCCGAGCCATCTGGCGACCGTCGATTTCATGAGCCGCACCGGACTGACGATCGCGACCTCGCCCTATCGCGGCACCGCGCCGGCGCTGACCGACGTGATGGGCGGCCATGTGCAACTGCTCATCGATGCGTCCTTCGCGCTGATCCCGATCGCGCGCGACGGCAAGGTGAAGACGCTCGGCATCACCACCAAGGAGCGCTCGGCGCTCGCGCCCGACATCCCGACCATCGCGGAGCAAGGCCTCGACGGCTATGATTTCCAGTCGTGGTACGGATTGTGGGCGCCGAAGGGCACGCCGCGCGAGATTTGCGAGCGGATCAACGCACTGATGCGCGAGACCATGGCCGAGCCGGCCATCGTGCAGCGGCTCAATACCTCGCTGCTCGAACCGGTGGTCGAGACCAGCGAGCAGAGCAAGGCGTTCATCGCGGCGGAAGTGCCGAAGCACGTGGCCTTGCTGAAGAAGGCGGGCTTCGAGGCGCAGTAGCCGCTATTCCTCCAGCAACACCACGCGCCGTGGCTCGACCGCCATGAACGCCTCGCTGCCTTCGGGCAGCGGCTCCATCGTGCCGCGGATGACGAGGCGCTGTCCGCCCCAGTCGACGATGGTCTGCGAGAAGTCGCCCTGGAACACGCTGCGCTCGATGCGCACCGGCCAGACGTTCTGCGTCGCCTCGGGCTTGCGCGCCGACAATTGCAGATGCACGGTGCGGATCGAAAAGGTGAGCTCGGCGCCGGCCGGCCGTCCATGGGCGGTGCCGTAGACGATGTGCCCGGCCGGTGTTTCCAGCGCGACCGCATCGTCCATCGCAAGATCGGTCCGGTTTCGGCCGCGGATCAGATTGGCCGAGCCGATGAAGTCCGCCACGAAGGCATTGCGCGGGTGATTGTAGATCTCGTTCGGGCTGCCGACCTGCGCGATCAGCCCGTCGCGCATCACCACGATGCGGTCAGACATCGCCAGCGCCTCTTCGAGATCGTGCGTGACGTAGACAGACGTGATGCCGAGCCGGTGCTGTAGCTCTCTCAACTCAATTCTCATGTCAGCGCGCAGCTTGGCGTCGAGGTTGGACAGCGGCTCATCGAACAGCAGCACCGAAGGCTGGAACACGAAAGCGCGCGCCAGCGCGACGCGCTGCTGCTGTCCGCCGGAAAGCTGCGACGCGCCACGATCCGCGAACGCGCGCATCTGCACCATGTCGAGCGCACGCTCGACCTTCTCGACGATCTGCTCGCGACTCTCGCGCCGCACGCGCAAGCCATAGGCCACGTTCTCGAACACCGTCATGTGCGGCCAGATCGCGTAGGACTGGAACACCATCGACAGCCCGCGCTTCTCGGCCGGAATGTTCACGCGCTGGGCCGAGGAATACATCGGCGCGCCCGCGATACTGATTTCGCCCGCGCTCGGCTGTTCGAGGCCGGCGATGGCGCGCAACGTTGTGGTCTTGCCGCAGCCGGACGGCCCAAGCAGCGTCAATTGCTCGCCCGGCTGCACCGAAAAGCTCACGCCGCGCACGGCCGGAACGTCGCCGTAGAAAATTTCGAGGTTCTCGACCTCAATATGCGGTTTGCGATCAGACATGATCGTGCAACACGCTCGGTCTGTTCCCTCTCCCCGTTGGGGAGAGGGTTAGGGTGAGGG
>JAXDOA010000457.1:0-2880 GCA_034669125.1 Hyphomicrobiales bacterium | reverse complement strand
GTGATCTTGCCGAAGAAGAACGCCCCATAGACCTGCGGCGACACCAGGATGTAGTCGAGCACCAGCAGCGACAGCGCGAGCACGGTCGAAGCGCGCACGATATTGAACAGGTCCGGCAGCGAGGTGAAGCGCCACTTCGAGGCGTGCAGCCCGAGGAGAAAATAGATCAGGCCCGCATAGACGAGGAAGCCGGGGAGGAACCGGATGAGCCCGTCGAAGCGTTCCGCCAGCCCCGTGTCCTCGAAGCGGATGAAGAAGCTCGCCACGATCGCCACGGCCGTCGCGAGCAGGTCGTGCGCGACGATCAGATACTGGCGCGGCGTGAGCGAGAAGACCTTGCGCATCAGGGAGCGGCCGAACGCTGGATCATGGCCCCTCAATAGCGGCGTTTAGCCTTGCGCGCCACTGGCGCCCGGCTTGACCGGAGCGGGCGCCGCCAGCGCGGCGTCGACAGCGGAAAGGACTTCCGAAACAGTGAGTTCGTCCAGACACTGACTGTGACTGTCGAGCCGCCGCAGGCAGCCCTCCTGCTGGCACGGCAGGATTGCCCATGGACAGGACGGCGGGTTCTGCACCAGCCACACATTACCGCGGTGCTGGATGGTTCCGGCCCCCTCCCACGGCTGACCGAGCCCGCTTGCCGGCCACGGTCCCCACAGGCGCGGATCGGTCGGGCAATAGAGCGCGACCGTCGGCGAACCGGTCGCGGCCGCGAGATGCGTCACCGAGGTATCCGGGCCGACGTAGAGACGCGCGCCCGCGATCAGGCTGGCAAGTTCCGGCCATGCGAGGACATCGATGCGGCTCACCTCCGGCTGACCGGCCCAAACCTCGTCGAGATAGCGGCGATCGTCCGGGCCGCCCGTTGCGATCACCGCCAGTCCGCGCGCGTCGAGCCCCGCCGCGAGGACCTGCCAGCCCTCCACGGTCCAGCGCTTGTAACGGAACATCGGTGCCGCATGGATCACCGCATAGGGGCGATCCGGCGCGATGCCGGCGCGCGGCGGGCCGCGCGGCGCGACGACCTCAGGTAGCGGAGAAATTCCAATCGCCTCCGCCAGACGCAGCACGTCCTGCACGCGATGGAAACCGGGCGTGACCGCGACCGGAAAGCCGAGCGCCAGCCACTTGATCCGCGCCATCATGCCTTGCGCGTCGGCGAACCCGACGCTGCGGCGGCCCGCCGCCCACGCAAACAGTGTCGGGCGGTCGCCGCTCTGGGTGGAAAGCGCGAGGTCGTAGCGGCGCCACAGCCGGCGCAGCAGCGAGAAGCTCTCGCCAGCCGCCGGCTGCTCCGGCATCGTGATGACATTGGCAACATCGGGATTGCCCGCAAGGATGCCTTGCGTGCCGTCAAACACCAGCACGTCGATCGCGCCATCCGGCCACGCGCGCTTGAGGCTGCGGATCAGCGGCGTGGTGAGCAGCACGTCGCCGAGCCGCCGCAGCGCGACGACGAGAATGTGCGGCTCTGCCCCGAGCCCGATCATGGCGGCTCTGTCTTGCTACGCGCGCGCAGCACGATCCCGCCGACGGCGCCGACGCCGAACACGTAGAGCCAGCCGTGGAAGGAATCGAACAGGTGCGAGTTGAACGGCGCCGAGGCAAGGTTCTGCGTAACGAGCACGATGCCGATCCACGCGATCAGCCCGGGCCCGCGAAACAGCGCGAGATGCGCGACCCACATGGTCGTCAGCATGGCCGCGCCGAGAAAGCCAAGCTGGATCGCCACGGCAAAGATCTGATTGTGCGGGTGCGTTGCCCCCATCGCCGACGCGCCCTCGCCCACCGCGGCGCGGCGGAATTGCTCAGGGATCGAGCCCGTGCCGTGGCCGAGCAGCGGCGCTGCCGCAACGAAGTCGAGCGACTTCTTCCAGATTTCGAGCCGTATTCCGGATGACGACGCGGTGTTGTCGGCCTGATAGGCGCGCACTTCGTCGATGCTCGCAATCATGCGCGCGCGCAGGAATGGCGAAGCCGCCCATGCGGCGGCCGCGAGCACGGCGCCGGCAACACAGGCGGCTACGAGCCCCTTCCAGCCGAAATAGCGGAAGCCGAAAACGATCAGCAGTAGCGGCATGATGGCAATCGCGGTGCGCCCGGGCGCGATGTAGAAAATATTCGCCAGAAACAGGCACGCGAGCAGGATCGCCGCGACAGCGAGCCGCCGCTGCGCGCGCCAGCGATCGGCCGCGACGCCGAGCAACGCGAGCGCGCAGATCAGGAACTCGGTGCTCTGCGCGATGTAATCTTTCACCAGCATGCCGGGGATTTTTCCCGGAACGTACACCCACCAAAGCTTCCACAGCACCATCAGCCCCCATGAGGCGAGCAGCAGCGCCGTGCAGGAGGCGAAAAAACCGTACACCACATAGATGCCGCGCTCGGAGCGGCGCAACTGCGCGAACAGCAGTGGAATGACCAGCAGCTTGTGAAAGCCTTCCAGTCCGGCGAACCGCTCGCCCCACGGCACGTCCGCCCAGAATAGTCCGGCGAGCGCCAGCAGCCAGAGCAGGACCGGCAGGCCGCCGGCCGGGTTGCGCAATTCGCGCCGCACCGACGCGACATCGAGCGTCGGGATCAGCGCGACCAGCCACGCGACGGTGAGGATTTGCGAGAGCGAAATCGACCACGGCATGGCGGCCGCGACGCCGACAGCGAGCCAGTCGGCGAGCCGCGCGAGGCGCACGCGATCGAAGGCAAAAAGCGTTGCGGCTGTCGTGTCCGCCATCGTTATCTCTTTTTGAGCATGATCTTTTCCCGAAAACCGGTTCCCACCCCGGATCGAGTCCGGGGCAGGCTTTTTCGGGATCATGCTCAAGCTTACAACGAGCGCATGGCCGGCGGGCGCTCGTCGTCCTTCATGAGCGGTGCCCCTGC
>JAXDOA010000456.1:0-3830 GCA_034669125.1 Hyphomicrobiales bacterium | reverse complement strand
TGTCACCGTCGGCTGAAGGCGTCCGTTCACCGAGAACGGCGCGCCTCCGCCTTGGCCGCCGCCGAACAGAGGCGGGCTGACATCGAGCTGGTTCACCACGAGCACGGGCTGCGAGCGCGACCAGCTTTGCGGACCCGGCCAGCCGACCCCGTAGAACTTGTTGAGCATATCGTCGTAGCCGCCCTCGATGATGAAGGCGCCGGTCATGCCATTCGCGACATTGATCGTTGTCGAGCCGTGCTTGTGCGCGTGATACCAGTGCGTTCCCGGTGACTGCCCCATCTGCAGTACCCGTCCCTGCGTGGCGCCCCCATGTGATGGTGGATGAGCCTGGCCCGGGGGCCACACACGTGACGTATAGGCGGGGAGACGGAAGCAGTATGGATAGGCGCCGATGTAATATTGCGGCCAAGCGCCAGCGGCGCGTTGCGCCATATCGACGGGCAACAGCTTGTTCTTGATGTTCGGATTACTGTCGTAGCGCTTGAGCAGCTCGATCTGACTGTTGACCCAAGCCGCGGGCAGATCGTTCCACGTGTACGGCCATTGCGACAGCACGCTCTTGTTCAACTGATTCTCGCAATCGGCGAAGAACCTGTCGAAAGCCGGTTTGACGCTCGCCTCGGTGACGATCGGTTGCCCATTCTGCCGCACCGATGGACGCACCTCGATGAACACGTTGTCGCCGGTTGTATTCGGATTGGTGTGCGTGCCGTGAAAATGAATGTTGCCAGTGCTCGATCCGTGAAAGCAGTCCGGAAACTTGTCGAGCCCCGGATAGCCGCCGGTGCTTTCGTCGCAGCCTTGTCCTTTCTCGCCCCGATCGATCGAATCCCAGTATGGACCAGTGCCGATCTGATTGAGGAACGTCAGCTGAACGATATCGCCGACGCGCGCGCGCAGCGTCGGGCCGGGCACCGGGTCGAGGATTCCCGCAGGAGGCGCCGGCGTCGGCGGAACGTATCCCGGAAAGTCCGGCGGAATCGCACCGCCATAAGCCGGTAGCACCGCGTTCACGCCGCGGAATTGCCGTACGTCTTGTGGCAGACACTGGGTCGGATCGGTCGCGCCGAGATAGAGACGCTGCGCACCGTTGTTCAGCATGAGCGTGCCCCGCAACTTGCCGCCCTGCGAGACAAGCTCCGGAATGCGGATCAGAGGCTGACCGGGCGCCGGGCACTGAATGTATTGCGGTGACTGCGGTTGCCACTGCGCATGCGCGGGCGCCGCGCCAAAGAAGGTTGCACCGGTCACCCAGCACGTGACGGCGATCCAGCGCGCAGTGCGGCGATGCCCGTGTCGCTTGGGGCATGTGCTCTGCGGCGTGACTGGAAGCCGGTCGCATCGACGCGTTGCAGTCTGGCGTGCGTTCATGACGTTCCCCTTCGGGCCAAATCGCCAACAATGCGCGCCTTCACCGCCATCGCGGCCGGCGCCACTTCCGCGCTCGCTCAGGATGGCGGCACGGTCACGGTGATCTTTCCGTGTTCCTGCGGGTGCAACGAGCAGCGGTAGTAGATTGTCTTCTTATCGCCGGTGGTCGGCTGGACGACGTTGTATGCGGGGCGCGATGACTCCCCGGCTGGAATTTGGTTGGACAATAGATTTCCGGCGGTGACTGGCACGGGATTGTAGTTCTGGTCGGTCGGCACCGGGTGATGCGGCTTTTTGCCTTCCGTGTTGTCCCAGCTCACCACGTCCCCCGCATCCGCGTACAGGCCGTTGGGATAAGTGCCGTCTTGCGCGGGCTGTTGAAGCTGCGGGACGAAGGTCGCGGGATCTGAAGGGTTCTTTCCCGGGACAATTTTGATCGACCAAACTGCCATGACGTTTTCTCCCCGGCAATATTCTCGCAAAACATCCTAAGATAGTCGAGTGAAACTTTCCACCGCAGCGCGCATATCAGGCGTGCCGACGGCGCGCGATCGGTCCGGGCGCACGCCCTCGCGACGTCGCTGCCAGAACAGGCTGTCAGGCCAGCGCAGCTCCTGCGCGTAGTAGTCACGCAAGGTGTCGCGGTAGGCGGCGAACTCCGATTTGACGAACGTGGCGTAGCGGCGCAGCCCGTCCGCATCGTCGCGCTCGAGATAATCCGCGATCGCGTACGAGGCGAACACGCCGGAACGCAGCGCCTTGACGATCCCCTGCCCGGAAACCGGATCGAAGCTGGAGGCCGCGTCGCCCACACAGATCAGCGTTTGCGCCGGATCGCACAAGACGATTTGCGAGCCGGCGCCGTGAAACTGTGGAGCCCTGAGCGGCTCAGCACCTGCCGTTACGGCACCGATGTGCGTCGTCTCGTCGAGCGCGCGCAGCCAGCGGTCGCGCTGCCCGAGTTCGACGCGGCGCACGATATCGGCGTCGCTCATGAACGCGATCACGCGGCGTCCGTCCGGCAGCGCGGCCGTGTACCACCAACCGTCGCATACGGCCTCGATCGTCAACTCTTGCGTGCCGCCGCGGCTCTCGCAAAATGCAAGACAACTCACCAGCCGGTCGAGGCGCTGCGGCCGCAGCCCATGCAGCCGCGCCAGCACGGCCGCGCGCCCGGTCGCGTCAACCACGGCACGTGCCGTGTGGATCGCGCCGTCGTCGAGCGCGACACTCCATCCGTCATCCGCGAGTGAGAACTTCGCGACCTTGCCGGCAATGCGTGCGGCGACGCGCGGCGCGGCACCGCGCAGCATCATCGCGTCAAAGCGGGCGCGGTCGAGCCGCCAGCCGGTCTGCTGGGTGTGAAACAGGAACTCGTTGCTCAACAGCTCGGGGCCGCCCCACGCACTCAAGGTGCGATAGGACGCGCTGTGCCCGTCGGCTATGAAATTTTGCCACAGGCCGAGATGCTCGAGGATCGGCTTGATCGGCGGCGGCACCGTCTCGCCGATACGTGTTGTGTCCGGCGCCGCTGCATCGATCAGCCCGACGCGCAGCTTCGGCGCAAAATCGCCGAGCGAAATCGCGGCCGCGCATCCGGCCGGTCCCGCGCCGGCGATCAGGACATCGAAGCCTGCCAATTCAGCTCACCTTCACGGCGTACCATGAGGCAACGACGCCGGCCGGATGGATCGGCGCCGGGCCGCCGTCTTTCGGCGCGCCGCCGGAATGTGGCACGGTGCGCACAATCGACCCCACGATCGCGGGCACCTGCTGCACGCCGTTCGGCCACGCCGGCACCAGATAGCCGTCGTAATCGTAGACCCACTCCTCCCCGCCGATCACGCCCTTGCCCTGGAAGCGCACGTGCATCGGGTTGCCGTATTCGCGCGCGCCCTTGAGGTCGAGCGACCAGCCCGGCCCGCCGATCGTGCCCTTGAGAAGCTGCATCGGCGCTTCCTCGATGACGATGGTGCCGAGGCCGAACTGGAGATCGTCGAAGCTGGTGTTCGGGTCGGTGTTGTTGAGCAGGCTGCGATAGGTCCAGCTGCCGACGAAGGGATTATCGCTCATGGAAAAGCCTCCAAAGGTTCACGCGGCACGCGTCAGCTCTGTTGCAGCCCTTCGATGCTGCAGTAGCGCGGATCGCTATCGAGGTCGGAGGGCGCGGTCCGGTCGGCGCCCGGCGGCAGGTATGGATTGCGGATGATGAAGCGAAGACTAGACCATTCGGTTACCATCTTCAGGTCGCCTTGGTTGATCTGCGGAATGCCGCGGCTCCAGTTGAGCCACGCATAGCTTGCCTTGCCCTGACTGACCGAGGTGACTTGGTTGTATTGCAGCGGCCGATGCGCCGGCCACCACATAGTTTCGACGACCTTCCGGTCCTTCTGCATCCGCGAGTCGTGCTCGCTCTCCGGATAGAGCACGTTCCAGTCCGCGTAGGTCACGTCGTT
>JAXDOA010000455.1:0-3991 GCA_034669125.1 Hyphomicrobiales bacterium | reverse complement strand
AGAGCAGCGCGACGAGGCCGGAGAAAATCAGCGTGGTCGCAATGGTGCGGTAATAGGAGGCGTCGGCGAACAGCTCGCGATAATTCTCCATCGCGACGAATTTGGTCGAGAGCCCGAACGCATCCTGCAGCAGGAACGACTGCCACACCGCCTGGCTCGCCGGCCAGTAGAAGAAAACAATCGTGATGACGATCTGCGGCAACAGCAGCGCGTAGGGCAGGAGGTTGTGGTTGAAGATCGAGCGCTTTTCCATGGTTCAGTCGATCACACGGGCCGCACGCTCGGTATGCTCCCTCCCCCCTTGTGGGGGAGGGTGGGGGAGGGGGGCCTCAGGCGCAAATGTTTCAGAAAGACCCCCTCCCTGTCCCTCCCCCACACAAGGGGGGAGGGGACCCTCAAACTCCAAACGGCGCGCGCCGATAGGCAAGTTACTACGTCACGCTGCGCTCGAACTGCCGCAGCATCGTGTTGCCGCGCGCGACCGCCGTATCAAGCGCTTCCTTGGCGCTCTTCTTGCCGGCCAGCGCCGCCTCGATCTCCTCGGCCCACACGTCGCGCAGTTGCACCATGTTGCCGAGGCGAAGCCCGCGCGAATTTTCGGTCGGCTCCTTGTTGGAGAGCTCGAGCAGCGGCGTCTCGAGATAGGGGTTCTCCTTGTAGTAGCCGGACTCCTTGGTCTTCGCGTAGGCCGCCTTGGTGATCGGCAGATAGCCCGACGATTTATGCACGCCGACCTGACGGTCGGTGTCGGAGAGGAACGCGAAGAACTTCGCGACGCCCTTGTATTCCTCCGGCTTCTTGCCGCCCATCACCCACAGCGAGGCGCCGCCGATGATCGAGTTCTGCGGCGCGTCCTTCTGGTCCGGCCAGTAGGGCATCGGCGCGTTGGTCCAGTCGAACTTGGCGTTCGCCTTCACGTTGCCGAAAAAGCCCGACGAGGTGAGGAAGATCGGGCATTCGCCCGAGGTAAAGCGGCCTTCGCCGGTGTTGGTGCGGCCCGAATAGTCGTAGGTCTTGTCCTTCTGCAGCGCGACCAGGTTCTCCAGGTGCTTGACGTGCAGCGGCCCGTTGAAATTGAGCACCGTGTCGAAGCCGTCGAGGCCGTTCGCCTTGGTGGCGAGCGACACGTTGTGCCAGGCCGAAAGCTGCTCGACATTCACCCAGGTGACCCACGCGTTGGAGAATCCGCAGGTCGCGTGCCCGGCCGCCTTGAGCTTCTTTGCGGCCTCGAACACCTCCGGCCAGGTCTTTGGCAGCTTCTCGGGATCGAGGCCGGCCTTCTTGAACGCGTCGCGGTTGATCCACATCACGGTCGACGACGAGTTGAACGGGAACGACAGCATCTCGCCCTTCGAGGTCGAGTAGTAGCCGGTGATGCCCGACAGGTAGGCGTTGGAATCGAACTTCTCGCCCGCTTCCTTCATCATCACGTGCACCGGCTTCACGGCGCCGGTCGCCGCCATCATGGTGGCGGTGCCGACCTCGAACACCTGCATGATGTGCGGTGCGTTGCCGGCACGGAACGCCGCGATGCCGGCGTTCATGGTGTCGGGATAGCTGCCCTTGTAGCTCGGGACGACTTTGTATTCGCTCTGCGCGGCGTTGAATTCCTCGGCCAGCTTGACGATGACCTCGTTGTTGCCGCCGGTCATCGCGTGCCACCATTGCAGCTCGACGACGGCGTAGGCAGGCGTAGCCGCGAGCGCGAGCGCGCTCGCTGCTCCCAGCATGAAGCCACGAACCGGCATAAGTCTCTCCTTGTTGGTTAGTCTCCCCCGCGGGCAGGGATCCCTAACAATCGGCGGTGACGGGTCCATGACGCGCCTGGCACATTGTAGGGCGGGGACGAAGGCGGACGGAAGGGGAAAAGGGCGCGCGGTCTGCGGCGTTTGCGTAGCGGCCATGAAGTGGCGCGAACCCCTGTTCGGTGCCGGTTTCATCCTCTAAAGAATGCCCGCCGGTTCCAGAGCCGGAATTCGGGACGGAACCATGTTGCTTCGCCGCGCGCCGGACAGCCGTTGATGCATAGCGCGTCCCTTGCCGCGCCCGCCACGCGGCTTCCGAACATTCTCATCTGGTCGATCGCGGCACTTGGCTGCCTATTCCTCGTGTGGCCGGTGTGGCGGGCGTTCCTGCCGCTGGAAATCTGGGGCAATGAGGGCTGGAATGCCTACCACGCCGACGAGGCGATGCGCGGCACCGGGCTCTATCCGCCGCCCGACGGGCTTGTCGCCAACAACTACCCGCCGCTGTCCTATTACCTGATCGGCTGGCTCGGCCGGGCGTTCGGCGATCCGCTCTATGTCGGGCGGGCGGCCTCGCTGCTGGCAACGCTCGGCATTGGTGCTGCCGCTGCTACCGTGGTGCGGCAATTTGGCGGATCGCGCGCGGCCTTCCTGCTCGCGGGCTTCTGGTTCGTCGCCACCATGGCGCGGTTCTTCGAATTCTACGTCGGCATGAACGAGCCGCAGCTCCTCGGCCTTGCCGTCATGGCGGCGGGGTTTGCGTGGTTCTTCAAGCGCCACGCCGAGGGACGCCCGGTCGAGCCCGCCGTGCTCGTGATGGTGCTGGCCGGCTTCATCAAGCACAACTTCATCACGCTGCCGCTGGTCGCGCTGATCTGGCTCGCGCTCGACAACCGGCGGCTTGCGCAGCGCGCCGCGCTGGTGGGTGCGGCGGCGGCGGCGCTGGGGCTTGCGATCTGCGCGTGGGTCTTCGCACCGTATTTCATCGCCGACATGCTAATGCCGCGCACCTATCATCTGGCCCGTGGGCTTTCCTCGCTCGGCCGGCTGCAATTCATTCTCCCCGCAATGGTGCTGTGGGCGATCTGGGCGTGGCACGAACGCCGCAGCAAACCCGCCCGTCTCACCACGCTGCTGATCGGCATCGCGCTGCCGCTCTGCCTCATTCAGAAATCCGGCGCCGGCGTCGACGAGAATGCGCAGTTCGAACTGATCTTCGCGACCGCCGTCGGGATCGGGCTTGCCTATGACGGCCTGCTGCGCGATCCGCTGCGCTCCGGCTGGTCGCCGCAGTTCATCAGCGTGGTCGTGCTCGGCATCCTGATCGTCCGCTTGTTGATTTCGAGCCGGCTGGAATTCGCCTATGTGCTGGCGAGCCCGCAATATCGCGCGCTGGCTGCCGAAAATGCCGCCATCGCGCGCGCCGAAGCCGCGCGCGTCGCCGCGATCCCCGGGCCGGTCGCATGCCAGAACCTTGTGGTCTGCCGCATGGCGGGCAAGCCGTTCGTGTACGATCACTTCTGGATCACGCAGCTGGTCGAGACCGGCAGGATGACCTGGCCCCAGGTCGAGCAGTTCGCGCGCGGCAAGGCGATCATACGGGACGACACGGACCCGCGCGCCAATGTACGCTCGCTCTGGCGCCGCATGCGTTCGGATTAAACAAGGGAGAGTAGCTTGAAAATCGCGATCATGGGCTCGGGCGGCATCGGCGGCTACTACGGCGCGATGCTGCAGAACGGCGGCGCGGACGTGACCTTCATCGCGCGCGGCGCGCAGCTTGAAGCGCTGCGGCAGAACGGCATCGCGGTCGAGGGCGTGAAGCCGGTGCAACTGCCCAAGGTGAAAGCGACCGACGATCCGAGCACCATCGGCAAGGTCGACATGGTGATCTTCTCGGTGAAGCTGCGCGACACCGAGAGCGCGGGGCGGCAGATCCTTCCCCTGATCGGGCCGGACACCGGCATCATCTCGCTGCAGAACGGCGTGCAGAAGGACGACATGCTGGCCCCCATCGTCGGGCGCGAGCACCTGCTCGGCGGGGCCGCCTACATCGGCGTGTCGGTCGTGCGCCCCGGCGTGATCCGCAAGGCCGGCACGATGGAGCGGCTCGCTTTCGGCGAGTTCAGCAACAAGATCACGCCGCGCGCGCAGGCCTTCCTCGATGCCTGCAAGGCCGGCAATATCGTGGCCGACATCCCGTCCGACATCTCGCTCGAGTTGTGGCAGAAGTTCGTCGTCATCGT
>JAXDOA010000454.1:0-6579 GCA_034669125.1 Hyphomicrobiales bacterium | reverse complement strand
CGGAAAGCTCAGGCCGGGACCGCCACCGGCCGCGGGCCGCGTGACGATGCCGGCGCGCCCTGGAGCACAATGGCACGGCGGTGCTGGCCTGAGAGCAGCGCGGGGCGGCCGATCGAGATGACGATGGTCTCGGGCAGGCGCTCGGCCACCATGCGGTAGAGCTCCGCGCCGTCCGCCTCTTCCAGCGTGGTCACGGCCTCGTCGAGCAGCAGTACGGCGGGCTTTGCGATCAGCGCGCGGGCGAATGCGACGCGCTGCTGCTCGCCGCCGGAGAGCACGGCGCTCCATTCGGCCTCCTCGTCGAGCCGCGCGCTGAGGTGCCCGAGCCCAGCCGCGGCAAGCGCCTCGCGTAGCGCCGTGTCGTCGACCGCCTCGGCGAGCGTCGGATAGGTCAGCGCCTGGCGCAGCGTGCCGAGCGGAAAATACGGCCGCTGCGGCAGCGCCAGCACGTGCCCGCTATCGGGCAAGCGGATCGTCCCGTCGCCGAGCGGCCACAGGCCGGCCAGCGCGCGGAACAGGCTCGACTTGCCGGAGCCGGACGGCCCGCTCACCAGCAGCCCCTCGCCGGGCGGGAGCGTGATGGTGGGCACCGAAGCGATCGGCTCGCCGGAGGCAAGCCGCACGACCAGATTGTCGATGGTGAGGTTCGGTTCGGGTGTGGCAACAAATGCGATATTTGCAAGGGGATCGCGATAAGAGTCGACCACCCCCATCGCGGCCTCGAATTGCGCCAGCCGGTCCACGATCGCTTTCCATTCGGCAATCTTCGGATAGGCGCCGATGCAGAACGCGAACGCGCCTTCGACACGCTGGAACGCGAGATGCGCCTGGATCAGCGCGCCGAGCGTAATCGCGCCGGTGAGATAGGCCGGGCTGACCACGAGGATCGGAAACACCGTGGAGATGTGCCCGTAGCCTGCGGTGAAGCCGATCAGGCGGGTCTGGCGCTGCACCAGCGCGGTCCAGTTGCGCACCAGCCGCCAGAAGCGCGTGCGCAGTTCCTCGCGCTCGACCGCTTCGCCGCACATCAGCGCGACCGGCTCGGCATTGTCGGTGACACGCGCGATGGCGAAACGGAAATCGGACTCGAAGCGCTGCTGGTTGAACTGGATCGGAATGAGCCGCCAGCCGATCAGGTGCGCAACCAGCGTGCCGATGCCCGCATAGGCGAGCGCCGTGAACACCAGATAGCCGGGGAACGACAGGTCGACGCCGAAGATCGGCAGCGGCGTTGTCGCCGATAGCCCCCACAGGATGATCGCAAACGAAAACAGCGCGACCACGCTGTTGAGCAGTCCGGTCCCGAGCTCATGGGTGCGCTGGAGGAACAGCAGCACGTCGTTGGCGATGCGCAGATGGATGTTGTCGACCGTGTTGTCGACGAAGCGCAGCCGATAGTGCCGGCCCTCCGCCATCCAGATCGAGACGTAGCGTTCGGTGAGCCAGCGCCGCCAGCGGATCTGCAGGGTCTGGCCGAAGTAGTACTGGCAGGCGGTCGAGACGATCGCGCCGAGCGTGATGAAGCCGAAGATGAACAGCTCGCGCTTGAAGCCGTCCCAGTCGCGCGCTTCGCGCGCATTGAAAAAGCGCGCATTCCACTGGATCACCGCCACCGCCACGTAGACGAGGCCGAGTTCGGCGCCGATCACGCCGGCGAGCAGCGCCCGTGCGCGCCAGCGGTCCTCGGAGCGGAAGTAAGGGAGCGCGAGAGTCAGAAAGGTGCGCAGCGCGACGATGATACGGTCCATGGATCGGCTCGTTGATGACGAGCCGCACTCATAGCATGGACTACCCCGTGTCCCGCACGAGGTGTGACTATGCGTCTTCCCACCGCCGCAGGCGGCCGTAGACCTGGCTGGCGATGAAGCCGCGCGGCAGGAAGCGCGGCAACCACGGCACCAGCTTGTTATGCATGCCCGGCACCACGACGGCGCGTCCGCGCATCAGCCCCTTGTAACCCTGCTGCGCCACATCCTCGGCGCTGCGGTCGAAGCCGCGCGGATAGTGCACGTCCATGATTCCGGCGCGTGCCTGGAATTCGGTCGCTACCGGCCCGGGGCAGAGCGCGGTGACGCGGATGCCCTTGGGCTGCAACTCGCGCCGCAGGCCGACGCTGAACGAGATCACATAGGCCTTCGAGGCATTGTAGACCGACATGCCGGGTCCGGGAATGAAGCCCGAGATCGACGCGACATTGAGGATGCCGCCGCGGTGGCGCGCGAGACTGTTGATGAAGCGCAGCGACAGGTCGGTGAGCGAGCGGCAGTTGAGATCGATCATCGCGAGCTGCTCGGCGCGGTCGAGCTTGGCGGCCTGGCCGAGCAGGCCGTAGCCCGCATTGTTGACCAGGAACGCCGGTTCGAGGTTGCGTGCGGAGAGCTCCTGCGCGACCGTTTCGGCGCTGTCGGCGCGCCGGAGGTCGACCGGGAGGATATGCGGGGCGCGATGCCCGGCCGCGCGGATGCTCGCCGCGATCCCGGCAAGCTGCGGCACGCGCCGCGCCGCGAGCACGACCTCATGGCCGTTGCGGGCGAAAATATGTGCAAGTGCGGCGCCGATGCCGGATGACGCGCCCGTGATCAGCGCCACGGGCCTCGTCTCGGCCACCCCCATCCGCCCCGCGGTCGCAGGACTATCCATATCCATGGATCATCCGCTCGATCGTGCCCCAACCCGCAATTATCATGGTCTTGTCGATCCGTCGTTCACATTCGCGCTAAGAGCGCCTGTTATCGCTGCATTGCCGCCCTGCAAACTTCGCTTGCCGGGCCGTATATGTCCGGTGTTTGACTTTCCGAGTACCCGTCCCGACATACAAGAAACGCACCAACATCCGCCAACACCGGCAGGAACGGAAAATCCATGAGCTTTTTTCCTGGCAAAGACCCCGCGGCCGGCGATCGCTACGCCTGCGATGCGCTCGCAGCCGTCATCGTCCCGCGCAGCGTCGATCTCGGGGAGGGTTTCTCGGTCCGCCGTGCGTTGCCGCACACGCTGCGCCGCACCGTCGGGCCATTCGTGTTCTTCGACCATTTCGGCCCGGCGGAGTTCAAGAGCGGCCACGGCCTCGACGTGCGCCCGCACCCGCATATCGGGCTTTCGACGCTCACCTACCTGTATGACGGCGAAGTGATTCATCGCGACAATACCGGCGTGAAGGCCGCGATCCATCCCGGCGCCGTGAACTGGATGACCGCGGGACGCGGCATCGTGCACTCCGAGCGCACCGCGCCGGACCATCGCCGCGAGGGCGAGCCGCTGCACGGGCTGCAGTTCTGGGTCGGAATGCCGAGTGAAAAGGAAGAGATCGATCCGAGCTTTGCTCATTTGGACGGCAACGATCTGCCGATCGTTACCGGCGAGGGCAAGAGCGCACGGATCGTCGCCGGCTCCCTGTTCGGCGTGCGCTCGCCGCTCGCCACCACGTCGGAGACTCTGTTCGCGGATGTTTCGCTCGAAGCGGGGGCGGCGATGCCGCTCGATGCCGACTGCGAGGAGCGCGGGGTCTATATCGTGTCGGGCGAAATCGATGTGTCGGGCGACAAGTTCGGCGCGGGCCAACTACTCGTGTTCCGCCCGACCGACAAGATCACGCTGACGGCGACGCAGCCGTCTCGCTTCGCGGTGATCGGCGGCGCGACGCTCGACGGCCCGCGCCATGTCTGGTGGAATTTCGTTTCGTCGCGCAAGGAACGCATCGAGCAGGCCAAGAACGAGTGGCGCGACGGCAAGTTCGCCGGCGTGCCGGGCGACGAGATCGAGTTCATCCCCTTGCCCGAGAACCGGCCTTATACGGCTGGCGGATAGCGGCCTCGCGCGTCGCAGGCCGAATCGCGTAGGGCGGGCAAAGCGCGAAGCGCGTGCCCGCGTCTTCCGTCGATGGCGGGCACGCTCCGTTTTGCCCGCCCTACGGAACTGCCGCACAGACATGTGAAGCGGATGTGAATCGCATGGCGTCGACCCGTCGCTATATCGGGGGTGTCGACGCGATCAACAAAACAAGAGACCGCGCCAAGACGGATCAGGCTTTCGGAACGAAAGCCGGCAAGAAAAGGAGATCGAACCATGTTCCGCAAAACCACGACGGCTCTCGCGGCCGTTCTCATGCTCGGTTCCGCCTCGATGGCTTTGGCCGACGACTCCGGTCCATTCGACGGCCGGCAAAACCCCATCATCGAGAATGGCTCGGCCAACCGGCAGCCCGGGTTCGTCAACGTTGCCTGACGTCATCATGCCCGCGGCGGAAATTCCGGCAGTTGGCTGAACCGCGCCTCGCAAGTGCGCGATGGCGGCTACTGACGGTCAGGTCATTTCCTCAATGACCTGAGATCCGGCCGCTTTTGCTTGACCTTGCCGATACCGGCCCACGGATCTTTCTTCAGGCTCGCAAGCCGCTTGCCGATGTTGAGCACCGTGAACTTGTCCGGCGTGAGCTTGGGACCAAGCTCGTCCCAATCGACCGGCACGGAGACCGCCGCGCCTGCGCGCGCGCGCGTCGAATACGCAACGATCGCGGCCGCGCCGCGGCCGTTGCGCAGATAGTCGAGGAAGATCTTTCCGCCGCGGATGCTCTTGGTCATCTTCGAGACGTACTTGTCCGGCGCGTCCGCCTCCGTCGCCAGCACCATGGCGTGGGCGAAATCCTTTGCGTCGTCCCACGGCGTGCCGCTCGTCGGCACCACGACGTGCAGGCCTTTGCCGCCGGTGGTCTTCACGAAGCTTGTGAGCTTGAGTTCGGCGAGCCGCTCGCGCAGTTCCCGCGCCGCCTTGTTGACCGCGGCCCACGGCACGTCGTCGCCGGGATCGAAATCGAACACGAGGCGGTCGCAGTGCTCGACGTCGTCGACGGTCGAGCCCCATTCAGCATCGGGTTCTCGTGGCGGCATGGGGCGAACCCAAGATTTGGCTTCCCGTGTTAGTGCACGTTTTACTTGATCATATCTGAGTTGTATTCTACCCGTATCAAGTAGTATTTTAGTATTGCGAAATTTAAACGGTCAGTTTAATACTGTAGTAATTCTCCCGAACCGATGCATTTACTTTACGAGACGCTTGGACGTAACTCCCCCGGCATCGATCTTGATGCCTTTACCAGGGGGAGCAGATGCCCAAAATTGGAACGACCGATGCATCCCGCATCGGTCGCAAGTCTCTATTTTCCGCCTTGTTGCTGGGTTTGGCACATGGTGGCGTTGTCAGCGCGCAACCGCTCGGGTCGCCAAACAGCAATCCGACTCCGCCGAATTCGGTGGTCCACTACAATGCCGAGAACGTCACGCAGTACCAGCAGATGTGGGCCAATATCTACGGTCCTCTCGAGTTGACCGCCGGCGGCAGCCGCACGGTTACGAAATGGGGCACCACCGTCACGGCCGTACCGTTCCACGTCGGCGCCGATTTCAGCGTCTTCGATCACCTCAAATATATGGGGATCAGCACGCAGTCGTTCCCTGTGCCAGCGAAGGGTTCGCTCGAATTCGAGGTTGAGATCACCGCCTCCACCCCAGGCACACAGAATGGCCGGATCGTTCGCGGCTGCTATGGACCCCCGG
Organism: Hyphomicrobiales bacterium; assembly: GCA_034669125.1. GTDB lineage: Bacteria > Pseudomonadota > Alphaproteobacteria > Rhizobiales > Xanthobacteraceae > PALSA-894. Next base: position 1,027 of record JAXDOA010000454.1, on the reverse strand, counting down.
GCTCCTACGCTTATGTCGGGGCGCCCTGTGACCGGCCGTTCCAGCACGTTGTCGGGCAGGGACAGCAGGCCGGGGTCGTGCTCAACATGATCAACTTCGAGACCGGCCAGCTGTTCGACTGGTTCATCGCGGGCGACACCGCGTTCGCCTTGATCGAGAGGCTTCCGACCGTCGTGACGGGCAGCCCAGGCACCGGCCTGGACAAGGCGTACACGCAGATCATCAAGGAAGTGAAGATCCAGCCATACAAGAAGTACAAAGTCGCGATCCGCTATACGCGCGGGCCCAACGCCTCCTACGTAGAGTACTTCCTTGACGGACAGCTCTTCACGCGTGTCGACAACATCGGCATTCCCATGGACAAGCAAGGCATTCCGTTCACAGGTTACGCGCCGTCGATCGGACCCGGTGAGCCGGTCAAGGACCGCCTCAACTCGTTCGTCATCGGCCATGGCCTATTCAGCCTGCTCGACGCCTTTCCCTATCAACACCCGGATGCGCCAGAGCTGAGCGTGTCGATCCCGATGACGGAGCGGCTGTTCGGACAGGGCGCGATCGGCAACTGGGACAAGTTCAAGGTCACGACCAAGAACCACTAGAGATGATACAGCGTTGAGGCGCGAGAATGATGGGCCGGTCCGGAAGGATCGGCCCATTTGCATCAGGGAGGCAAACTCGTGGTGCCGCCGCGGCCGATAGCGCGGACTATTCCCAATCTTTGCTGATGATCTCAGCCGCGTTTCTTCGAGGCGGCGAGATCCGGCAACTTCTGCTTGACCTTGGCGATGCCGGCCCACGGATCTTTCTTCAGGCTCGCGAGCCGCTTGCCGATGTTGAGCACCGTGAACTTGTCCGGTGTAAGCTTGGGACCGAGCTCGTCCCAATCGACCGGCACAGAGACGGCGGCGCCGGGCCGGGCGCGCGTTGAATATGCGACGATCGCGGTCGCGCCGCGGCCGTTGCGCAGATAATCGAGGAAGATCTTTCCGCCCCGGATGCTCTTGGTCATCTTCGAGACGTACTTGTC
>JAXDOA010000453.1:0-10497 GCA_034669125.1 Hyphomicrobiales bacterium | reverse complement strand
GGCGGAGAGGTCGCCTGCGGGCTCCAGCGCGACCGTGCCGAACAACGGATAGGCGCCGTCGACAGCCTTGATTTCGACCAGCCCGGTCTGGCCGTCGGCCGCGCGCACCATTGCCCGCATGGTGGCGGCGACCGAGAGCCGGCCGTTGTCCTCGAGGAATCTTCGTTCGGCCGCGTTGGTCTCGCGCGCCATCAGCGAGAACGACACATCGCCGCCGAGGATGACACGGCCTTCGCGTGCAAGGCCGTCACCGAGGCTGCGGGCAAACGAGCCAACGCCCGCGATCGCCGCGACGCCGAGTGCGATGCAGGCTATGAACACCGCGAAACCGCGCAAGCCGCCGCGCATTTCACGCAGCGCGAAGCGCCATGTCAGCGCTGCCGTCGCACCGCGCGAAATGTTTGCCGCGATGCTCACGCGACGTGCTCCGCGGCTTCGACGTGCCCGGAGCGCAGCCGCACCACGCGGTCGCAGCGCCGTGCCAGCGCGGCATCGTGCGTGACCAGCACCAGCGTGGTGCCGCGCTTCTCGTGTCCGGCGAACAGGAGTTCGATGATCTCACGGCCCGTCGCTTCGTCGAGATTGCCGGTTGGTTCATCGGCAACGAGGATTGCGGGATGCGGCGCGAGCGCGCGTGCGAGCGCGACGCGCTGCTGCTCGCCGCCGGACAACTCGGCCGGATAGTGGTTCATGCGCTCGCCGAGCCCGACGGAAGCCAGTTCGGCCTCGGCGCGCTCGAACGCATCGGCGGCGCCTGCGAGTTCGAGCGGCACCGCGACATTCTCCAGCGCCGTCATGGTGGGGATGAGGTGAAAATTTTGGAATACCACCCCGATATTTTTTCCGCGGAAGCGGGCGAGGGCGTCTTCGTCGAGGCGGCCGAGATCCTGCCCCGCCACCTGCACGGCGCCGGTGTCTGGGCGCTCCAGCCCGGCCGCGACCATCAGCAAGGTCGATTTGCCCGAGCCCGACGGGCCGACGAGGCCGACGGCCTCGCCGGTGCCTATATTCAGATCGATATCCTTGAGGATATGCACTCTGGCCGCGCCCCGGCCGAGCGACAGGTTCACGCCGGAGAGCCGGATGGCAGGCGCAATTAAGGTTTGGTCCATGCGGTTTTGTCTGCGCCCGTTCGGTCGTCCCAGCCGGTCATATGGGAAGCCGGGCCGTTCGGTCCACCCATTGCGGCGCGCGGTCACAGCCTTGGCATTGGCGGCGATGCTGGTTGCGCCCGCCTACGCGGCCGATCGCCCGGTCCGGATCGTGGTGCTCGGCGACTCGCTCAGCGCCGGCTTCGGGCTTGCGGCGCAGGATGCGCTTCCGGCGAAGCTGGAGCGGGCGCTCAAGGCCAAGGGGCACAATGTCACGATCGAGAACGCCGGCGTCTCGGGCGACACGGCGGCGGGCGGCCTCGCGCGGCTCGACTGGTCGGTGGCGGACGGCACTGACGCCGTGATCCTCGAACTCGGCGCCAATGACGCATTGCGCGGGGCCGATCCGAAACAGACGCGCACCTCGCTGGAGGCGATTATCCGCAAGCTGAAGGAGCGCCGCATCGCGGTGCTGCTCGCCGGCATGCTGGCGCCGCGCAACCTCGGGCCGGACTACGTGAACGCCTTCGATTCGATCTATCCGGAACTGGCCGCCGAGCACGGCCTGATTCTCTACCCGTTCATCCTCGATGGCGTGGCAGGCGACCGCGCGCTCAACCAGGGCGACGGCATCCATCCGACGGCGGCCGGCGTCGACATCATGGTCAAAGGCCTGCTGCCCAAAGCCGAGGAACTCCTCGCCCGGGTCAAAGCCGGAAAGGGGGCCTGAAAACTCCGGGGTCCGTCACACCCCTGTATTGATCGGACAGCCCAAATCCGGTCATGATTCGGGCCAGGATTCGGGGCCGCGTATTGGAGTTGACGATGCCGCGCCTGTTCGTCGGTCTGGAAATTCCGCGTGAAGTCGGGCAGGCGTTGTCGTTGCTGCGGGGCGGGTTGCCGGGTGCGCGCTGGATCGACCCGGAAAACTATCACATCACGCTGCGCTTCATTGGCGACATCGACGATCGCCTCGCGCATGACATCGCATCGCTGCTCGACGGCGTGAAGCGGCGCAGCTTCGATGTGCGCTTCGGCGAACTGGCGGCATTCGGCGGGCGCAAGCCGCGCGCGATCGTCGTCAGCGTCGAGCCGATCCAGCCGCTGATCGAGCTGCAATCCGAACTGGAACGGCTGATGCAGCGCCTCGGGCTGGAGCCGGAGGGGCGCAAGTTCACCCCGCATGTGACGCTGGCGCGCCTGCGCGACGTGAAGAGCCATGACGTCGCCGAATATCTTTCCACGCGCGGGCCGCTGTTCGGCTCGTCGTTCAAGGTGTCGCGCTTCGTGCTGTTCTCGGCGCGCGCTTCGGTCGGCGGCGGGCCGTATGTGGTCGAGGCGGATTATCCGCTGGCGGCGTAATGCGCTCGTCATGCGCGGGCTTGACCCGCGCATCCATCAAGTATCGACTTCTTTCGATGGATTGCCGGGTCTCGCGCTGCGTGCGGCCCGGCAATGACGAATGAGGAATATCGCGATGTCACGTCCCGAAAAACTCTCCGGCGATGCGCGCAAGGCCGCGCTCGCAAAGTTGTCCGGCTGGAGCGACGTCGCGGGCCGCGATGCCATCGCCAAAAAGTTCACGTTCAAGGACTTCAACGAAGCCTTCGGCTTCATGGTGCGCGCAGCGCTGGTCGCGGAGAAAATGGATCACCATCCCGAGTGGTTCAACGTCTACAAGACCGTCGAGGTGACGCTCTCGACGCATGACGCGGGCGGCGTGACCGAGCTGGATGTGAAGCTCGCCGCCGCGATGGACAAGATCGCGGGTGGCTGACCCTCACCCGGCGCGGAGCTTGTCATCGGGCGGCGCTTCGCGCCGACCCGATGGCGCCGACCCCGGGTCAGGCCCGGGGCAGGCTCTCCCCCTTTCAGGGGGAGGTGGAGGAAGCGGCTCGCTCCTTGCTTCCGACAAGCACCGTATGTGCAGCACGCTCCGTACCTCCCCCTGAAAGGGGAGGTCGGTTTGCGAAGCAAACCGGGTGGGGGTCATGCCTTGCAGATGCCGTTTTCGCTTTCCATCTTGTGACGGACTGGGAGTAATTTCATGACATTCGCGCGCGCCGCCACCTGGAACGAGGCCGATTTCGGTAGCCCCGATGCCGAGCGCATGGCGCGCGACGAAGAGACGGTGCGGCGCGGATTCTGGCGCAAGACGCGCAAATTCGCCACGCGGCTGCCGTTCGCCGAGGACTTGCTCGCGGCGTATTACTGCGCGTTCGACCGTGACACGCCGATGCAGGTGAAGGCCGCGCTCGTCGGCGCGCTCGCCTACTTCGTGCTGCCGTTCGACGTGATCCCCGACATGATGCCGATGCTCGGCTTCGCGGACGATGCCGCGGTGCTGGCAACTGCGCTGCGGCTGGTGGCGAGCCACATGAAGCCCGAGCATCGCGAGGCGGCGAAGCGGGCGATGGCGAAGGGGTTTGCCGAAAGCTAGGTGCCGCGAGCGCGGTGACCGTTGATGTGCCCTCTCCCCTTGAGGGAGAGGGCATCTTCGCTAATTCAACAGACTCGAATGGGAGAGGGGTATCCCTCTCCCAACCGGTGGGTTACGCGCCCATAGCCCGTCGAAGACGGGCGTAAACGCCCTAATGGGCGCTAACCCACCCTACGCGCTATCTCATCGTTAGTACCAGCTTGCCGCGCAAGTGCCGGCCCTCGCTGATACGCTGCGCCTCGACGGCCTCGCGCAATGGAAACATACGCGTCTCCGGCACGCGCACAGCGCCCGTCGCGTGCAGATGCACGATGCGTTCAAGATGCGGACGGTCTCGGCCGACGGCGGGGCGCAGAGATTGCACGTCGGCGCGCGGTGAGAGCGGCGCCGTGTGGCCCGAACCGATGGAGGCAATGCGTCCGCCGGACTTCACGACCGCGAATGATCGCGTGGTGACCTCGCCACCGACCGTCTCGAACACGGCATCGACGTCTTTCACGATTTTGGTGAAGTCATCGTTCTTGTAGTCGATTACCTGATCGGTGCCGAGGCTCTTCACATAGGCGTGGTTTTCCGCGCTTGCGGTCGTGATGACGCGGGCGCCGATGTGCTTGGCAAGCTGGATGGCATAGCCGGCAACGCCGCCGGCGCCGCCTTGTATGAGAATGGTCTCGCCGCGCCGCAGCTTGATCGTGTCTTCGATCGAGACGAGAGCCGTCAGCCCCGTGAGTGCGAGCGCAGCGGCCTCGACGTGGGAAAGATTGCCCGGCTTGCGGCAGAGAATCGCGGCGTTCTCGGCGACCTTCTCCGCATAGGTCCCCTCGCGCCTGGCCGCGAGCACACCGAACACCTCATCGCCGACCTTGAAGTCGGTGGCGCCGGCACCGAGCGACGCGACGACACCGGAGAAATCGCGGCCGAGAATATGCGGGAATTTGGGGACGGTTACATAAGAACTGCCCTCGCGAACCTTGACGTCGGCAGCGTTGATGCTGGCGGCGTGGATATCGACGACGACTTCGCCCGCGTCGGCCACCGGATCAGGCATGTCGCCATAGCGCAGGACCTCGAGACCGCCGTGACGATCCATGATGATGGCTTTCATGAGCGTATCTCCCTGACGAGGACGTAGGGCGCAATAAGTGGAGCGCAGCGAAACGCATTGCGCCGTCGACATCCAAGAGCAATGGCCGGTGATGCCGTAGAGCAGCGGCGCAATGCGCTTCGCTTATTGCGCCCCACGGCTACGCCGTCTGGCGGCCCTTCAGGAAAGTGCGCGCGCGGTTGATGGTGCGCGCCTTCAGATCGGCCGGCTCCTTCCACGGATACACCGTGATCTCGGCGTTCGGGCAGAGCGAGGCGACCTCGATCGAGGTCTGCATCGGATGCGCCGGCACGTCGTCCGGCAGCACCAGCATCGGCGTCTGGCACGACTTCGCGAACTCGCGCGACACGCTGTACACGAACTCCGGCCGCACCCGGTAAAGATTGTGCAGATACGTCTCGATCGTCTCCATCGTGACGTCGGGCCGGCGCTCGCGCATCTCCTTCGCCCAGACCTTCAGGCCGGCGTCGTACATATAGTCGGGATGCTGCGAATGATGCCCGACCGGCTGGCTCAGGACCGCGGCGACGACGCGCTGGGGTGCGCGCTCCATCAGCTTCATCGCGAACGGGCCGCCGATGCAGTTGCCGAAGAACAAGAACTTGTCGATGCCGAGATGGTCCATCACGCCGAGCTGATCGGCCGCGAACGCGCCCCAGGGATCGTCGACCGGCACCGGGCCGGTGGACTCGCCGCCGGTCGCGTTGCGCTGGTCCATGGTGATGATGCGGAAGTCGCCTTTGAACTCCTCCGGGATATTGATCACCGCACGCGCCCAGACCGCGATGGCCGAGTTCAGCCCGCCGCCGGGCGTCGCCAGCAGCGGGAAGCCTGAGCCGATCTCGGCGTAGCGGATGCGCACGCCCCCCTTCTCGTAGAAGCCGACCTTGGCGCCCGCCGGCAATCCCGAAACGGCCCCGGCCGGCTGTGCTTGCACAAACACTTGCGGCGCGACGCTTGCCGCCGCTGCGGCAGCGCCGGTTGCCAGAACGGTGCGTCGGCTCGAATCGATCATCGGCTCCCTCCCTCGTCGCTGCACGCGGCCCTTCCCGTGCGACCCGCACGTGGGCTGTCGTGACTGTTCCAGAGCGCTAGTCGATTGTACCACAAATTCAGTCGGGCGCGGTGATCGGGACGATCCTCTTGGAGGCCACCGAAAAGTGGGCCAAGGTGGTCACGTTAGCGGGCATCAAGGTTGACCAGGGTCGGCCGCCATTGGATTTGCAAATTCATCCTTTCGCGAATCCGTTCCCCCGCGTATGTCGGCTTGGATCCTTGATGCACGCAGGCGCGCACTCCCTTTCAACCGGGCACAGAATGTTAAGTCGATTTGCCATCGTGGCGCTCGCGGCGCTGACCGTACTGACGGCGCTGACCGCCGATGCCGTCGCTCAGAGGGCGCGCCCCGCGCCACCCAAGGAGGCGACGGCGCCGCGCGAAGCCGGTGAGCCGATCATGGCGATCGTCTCGATCAAGTCCCAGCAGGTCACGTTCTACGACGCCGACGGCTGGATCCTGCGCGCGCCGGTGTCGACCGGCACCAAGGATCGCGAGACGCCGGCCGGCGTCTTCGCCGTCGTCGAGCGGAAAGAGGACCACCGCTCGAACATGTATGACGATGCGCATATGCCGCACATGCAGCGCATCACCTGGAACGGCATCGCGCTGCACGGCGGGCCGCTGCCCGGCTATGCGGCCTCGCACGGCTGCGTGCGGATGCCGTTCGGCTTTGCCGAAAGGCTGTTCAACAAGACACGGATCGGGATGCGGGTGATCATCGCGCCGAACGACGCAGTGCCGGTCGAGTTCTCCCACGCGGCGCTCTTTGTGCCGAATGCGGAGGCCCTGGCGGCTGCGCCGGTCCGCGCCGAGACGCTTGTGCGCGAGGCCATGGAGGCCGCCCGGGCGGCCGATGAGGCGAAGAAAGCCGCCGCGGCAGCGGTCCGCGAGACAGCATTGCTCGCGGCGTCGCTCCGCAAGCTGGAACAGCTCAAGGCCCGCGCCGACGCCGAGCTCGCGCTTGCGGACAAGCGGCTCGCCGCCGCAAAGACGGATGACGCCAAGGCGAAAGCCGAGGAGGCGAAGCAGAAAGCCACCGCCAAGGCCGCGGAAGCAGAGACGCAGCTCGAGACCGCCAGGGCCGACGCGAAGGCAAAGCCCGACGCCGCGGCCATAAAGGAGGCCGCCAAGGCGGCTGACATCAAAAAGGCCGCAACCGCAAAGGCGGCACTCGACGCGAGGCTCGCGCTGGAGCCGGTCTCGATCTACATCAGCCGCGCGACGCAGAGGCTTTACGTGCGGCGCAACACGCACAAGCCGGCCCCGGATGGGGGCGGCGAGGTGTTCGATTCGTTCGAGGTTCCGGTCGCGATCCGCGATCCCTTCAAGCCGATCGGTACGCACGTGTTCACGGCGGTCGCAAGCGACCGCGCGGGCCTGCGCTGGACCGCGGTCACGGTCGACGGGGACGACGCCAAAAATGCACTCGACCGCATCACCATCCCGAAGGACGTGCTCGACCGCATCGCACCGACCGCGGTGCCGCGATCCTCGATTACCATCTCGGACGAGCCGCTGAGCGAGGAAACCAACTACCGCACCGAGTTCGTCGCGGTGCTGAGCAACCAGCCGCAGGGCGGCTTCATCACGCGCGAGCGTACTCCGATGGTTGCGGTGGCCGACCCGTATGACGACGACGGCTCCTGGTTTTTCCAGCGCGGGAGGGGCACTCAGTCCGGCAATTCTCCCCAGCGCGGCTGGGGGAGCTGGGGTGCCCAACCTGATTCCCAGCGCGGCCGAAGCCCTCAAACAGGTTCCCAGCGCGGCGGGGGATCCCTGTTTGACAATTCGGGTTGGCCCAACCAGCGATATCTTCGTCGCGAGGAATAGGCTGTGATCGGCGCGGCGCGCTACGGCCGCAAGATCACCTTGCCCATCACCTGACGGTCGGCAATCGCCTTGAGGGCGGCGGGCGTGTCCTTGAGCGGATAAACCGCGTGCACGTGGGCGGAGATTTTTCCCGCGTCGGCCCAGCGCACGAGCTCGGCCATGTTGGCCTGATGGCCTGCTTTGTCGCGCTCGATGAAGGCGCCCCAGAACACACCGACGATGTCGCAACCCTTGAGCAGCGCGAGATTGAGCGGAATTTTCGGAATTTCGCCGGCCGCAAATCCGATCACCAAAAAGCGCCCGCCCCAGGCAATCGAGCGCAGCGCAGCTTCGGCATAAGGCCCGCCGACCGGATCGTAGATCACGTCGGCGCCCTTGCCGGCGGTGACGCGGCGCAGTCCTTCCTTCACGTCTTCGTTGGCGTAGTTGATGACGTCGTCGGCGCCGCGCTCGCGGCAGAACGCGAGCTTGTCGTCGGACGACGCGCAGGCGATCACGCGCGCGCCCATCAGCTTGCCGATCTCGATCGCCGCGAGACCCGTGCCGCCCGAGGCGCCGAGTACTGCCAGTGTCTCGCCGGATTTCAGGTGCGCGCGATCCTTCAGGGCATGCAACGTGGTGCCATAGATCACCGTGATGCCGGCGGCGCGGTCGAAGTCGAGCGTGTCGGGGATCTTGACCACGCGCTGCGCGGCGAGCGCGATCTTCTCGCGCGCCGCGCCGAAGCCGCCGTAGCCGAGCACACGGTCGCCTGCGGCGAGGCCGGTGACGCCCGCGCCGACGCTCTCGATGACGCCGGCGAATTCGGACGCGGGCGAGAACGGGAACGGCGGCTTCATCTGGTACTTGCCGGCGATCAGCAGCGTGTCGAAGAAATTGAGCGCCGCGGCATGAATCGCGACGACCACTTCGCCCGAAGCGGGGGCGGGGTCGGGCAGGTCGGCAAATTCGAGATCGTCGGGGCCGCCGAAGCGGTGGCAGAGGATGGCTTTCATGGGGACTTCGCAATCTAAAGGAACAACCCGCACCTTAAGGAGCGGGAACCGCGCCGTCACGCGGGCGAAAGCTGGGCGCGGCCGGTCCTGGTGCCTTCACATTGCCGATTTCCCCCGTTATTTCTATGACTTCCGGGGCGTTGGGTGAGGCGGGAGGCCCGATGACGACAATTCGCGCGTATCGATCGATACCGCTCGCGCTGGCGGCAGCGGTCGGCCTGTTCACGGTCGCGTCGGCGCAGCAGAGCCCGCCCGCCAAGCAGGCGAAGCCCGCCACCAAGTCGGAGCCCAAATCCGAGCCGAAGTCGGAGGCGAAGTCCCCGCCGGCGAAGCAGACGAAGCAGGCCGCGCCGGGCCCTGCCGGCGGCGCGCAGCCGACCCTGCTCGGCCAGTTCGGCGACTGGGGCGCCTATACGGCCTCGAACGGGGGCAAGAAGCTGTGCTACGCGCTGGCCAAGCCCTCATCGTCGGCGACCGAGCCGAACCGGCCGCGCGATCCGGCCTATGTGTTCATCTCCACGCGGCCGAGCGAAAGCGTGCGCAACGAGGTTTCGATCGTGATCGGTTATCCGTTCAAGCCGGGCTCCGAGGCGAGCGTCGACATCGGGTCGGCGAAATACGCGATGTACACGCAAGCCGACGGCGCCTGGATCAAGAATGCCGCCGAGGAGGCCCGCATGGTGGACACGATGCGCAAAGGCTCCGACATGGTGGTGGCGGGCGAATCCGGCCGCGGCACCAAGTCGACCGACCGCTATGCGCTCAAGGGCCTCTCCCAGGCGCTCGATCGCGTCGCGCAGGAGTGCAAATAGGTTGCAACCGGGGCCCCTGAAGCCCCACATGCACCCCGATGACCACCATTCTGCAAGGTGAAACCGCGCCGCGCGGTCTCGTGCTCGAAAAGACCGCGCTGGAGCGTTACGTGCCGCCGGCCAAGCCCTCGCTGGTCGGCCTGTCGCGCGCGCAGCTTGCCGACGCGCTCGGCGACATCGGCGTGTCCGACAAGCAGCGCAAGATGCGCGTGCAGCAGCTTTGGAACTGGATCTATGTGCGCGGCGTGACGCGCTTTACCGCAATGACCAGCGTGTCGAAGGACCTGCGCGTCGCGCTCGAGGCGCGCTATACGCTGGAGCGCCCGGAGGTCGTCGCCGAGCAGGTCTCGGTCGACGGCACACGCAAATGGCTGCTGCGGCTGCCGGGAGAACATGCCGGCGAGCGGCCGCACGAGGTCGAGTGCGTCTACATCCCGGATTCAGCGCGCGCGACGCTGTGCGTGTCGAGCCAGGTCGGCTGCACGCTCACCTGCTCCTTCTGCCACACCGGCACGCAGCGCCTCGTGCGCAACCTCACGCCGGGCGAGATCGTCGGACAGGTGATGGTCGCGCGCGACCGGCTCGGCGACTGGCCGGGCGGCCGCCTCGTCACCAACATCGTCATGATGGGCATGGGCGAGCCGCTGTACAATTTCGAGGCGGTGCGCGACGCGCTGCTGATCGTCGCCGACAGCGCCGGCATCGCCATCTCCAAGCGCAAGATCACGCTGTCGACCTCGGGCGTGGTGCCCAACATCATCCGCACCGGCGAGGAAATCGGCGTCATGCTGGCGATCTCGCTGCATGCGGTGCGCGACGAGCTACGCAACGAGCTGGTGCCGCTGAACCGGAAATATCCGATTCAACAATTGCTGCAGGCCTGCCGCGATTATCCGGGCGCCTCCAATGCGCGGCGCATCACCTTCGAATATGTGATGCTGAAGGGCGTCAACGATTCGCTCGATGACGCCAAGCTGCTGGTGAAGCTGCTCAAGGGCATTCCGGCCAAGATCAATCTCATCCCGTTCAATCCGTGGCCGGGTACGCGCTACGAGTGTTCGGACTGGGAGCAGATCGAGAAATTTTCCGAATACATCTTCAACGCCGGCTACTCCTCGCCGGTGCGTACCCCGCGCGGCCGCGACATTCTCGCCGCCTGCGGCCA
>JAXDOA010000452.1:0-5830 GCA_034669125.1 Hyphomicrobiales bacterium | reverse complement strand
GTGCTCGCCGCGCACATCGCCGGCAAGGCGCCGCAAGCGGCACTCGGCGCGACGATCTTCTTCTGGGCACGGCTCGTGTACTGGCCGGTCTATCTCGCCGGCATCGTGTATCTGCGCACGTTGGTCTGGTCGTCAGCCTGTTCGGGCTGTTCCTGATCATTCAGGCGGCGTGGTCGTAAGACGCTACTGCAGCGTCTCGAGCAGTCCCCGCATCAAAAGGGTGCGCGGCTCGATCGATGAGATCAGGCCGTGCTCCCATTCGGTGTGGGCGCCATCGCCGTCGATACCGAGCCCGTCGAGCGTCGGCACGCCGAGCGCCGCGGTGAAATTGCCGTCGCTGCCGCCGCCGGCCATCTCAGTGTGTTGCAAATCAAATCCGATGCCCTTCGCGATTGCCTGCGCGTGGCGGAACAGCACGTCGATCGCGGTGGTCTTCTCGAACGGCGGGCGGTTCATCCCGCCGGTCACGTCCAGCTTCACGCCGGGATCGAACGGCTCCAGCCCAAGGATCTTCGCCTCGAACTCCGCGCCGGCCGCCTCGTCGCGCACCCGCAGGTCGACCGTGATGCGGCAATGCTGCGGGATGACGTTTGGCGCGGTACCGCCCGAAATCACGCCGACCGTCGTGGTCACGCCGCGCGCGTAATCGGTCATCGCCTCGATCGCCAGCACCTGCCGCGCCATTTCCTTGATGGCGCTGCGCCCGTCTTGGTGGCGCGCCCCGGAATGCGCCGGGATGCCGGTCGCCTTCATCTCGAAGCGGCCGACGCCCTTGCGCGACGTCACGATCTTGCCGCCGTCGCGCGCGGGCTCGGTCACCAGCACATAGCGCGCACGCCGCGCCTCGCTCTCGATCAGATGGCGCGACGTCGGACTGCCCACTTCCTCGTCCGGCGTGAACAGATACGTCACCGGCAATTTCGCGTTGCCGGCCTGCGCCACCTGGCGGAACGCTTCGAGCGCCAGATACGCCCCGCCCTTCATGTCGAACAGGCCGGGGCCGTACAGCTTGTCGCCGTCGCGGCGGAACGGCAGCGGGCCTGCAAGCGTGCCGATCGGATGCACGGTGTCGATGTGGGAGAGCAGCAGGATGCCTGCGCCGTCGCCGGCCGCATCGTTGCGCACGATGAGATTGTCGCCGAACCCGTTGGTGCCGCGCACGCGCTCGACCTTGACCGCCAGCCCGGCCACGTCGGATTGCACCTGATCGATCATGCGATTGACCGCGGCGGTGGATTGCGTCGGGCTTTCGATTTCGACCCAGCGCTGGATGCCGCCGATCATGGCGGCGACGTCGATCGAGTGAGCTTGCTGCATAATGTTCATAAAACCATGCTGGCACGCGCGCGTCGACTCCGTTCCGGCACACAACCTTTTGAGCACCTCTTCGGAACGAATGGACGCATGGCTGCGCCGCGCAGCTTTCGCGAGACATCCCTGCGACAACTCTCTAGGTTTTCCCCAAGGATACGTTTCCGATCTGCCGAGCGAACGAACCGCACGGGGGAGTGAACATGCCTGAGCTCCGTCGCGCCGGGAAACCGGCGCTGCATTACGCGCTCGACGACTACACCGACCCCTGGCGCGATGCGCCGTATCTGATCCTGCAGCACGGCTACGGTCGCTCGGGGCGCTTCTGGTACAGTTGGGTCCCGTATCTGAGCCGGTTCTACAAGATCGTGCGCCCGGATCTGCGCGGGCTCGGTCAATCCGAAGTTCCCGCTGACCTCGAAACCGGACTGAATGTCGAAGCCTACATCGACGACCTCCTCGCCATCATCGATGAGCTTGGCGGCGCGCCCATCCACTATTGTGGCGAGTCGCTCGGCGGGATTCTCGGAATGGTGCTGGCGGCTGAGCATCCGCAGAAGCTTCGCACCCTGAGTCTCGTCGCCGCACCGCTCCTGATCAATCAGGACACGCAGCGGGCGTTCGCATTCAACCACCCGACATGGCAGGAAGCCTTGAAAGCGATGGGCTCCAGAAAATGGGCGGAAGCCGCAAACTCCGCGACGCGCTTCCCGGACGGGACCGACCCCGGCCTGCTCGCCTGGTATGCGGACGAGATGGGCAAGTCGCCGGTCGAGGTCCTGATCCGCATGTCTCGCATCGCATCGGCGGTCGACGCGACGCCCTATATCGATCGCATCCAGACCCCGACCCTCGGGCTCTATCCGGAACATGCGCCGGTCACCATCCAGTCGCAGGAGAGTACATTGAAAGAGCGAATCCGTTCGCTCAAGATCGTCCACGTTCCGTCGCGGCACCATACAATCCAGAACATCATGCCGGCGACGCTCGCCCAGGAAGTTCTTCATTTTGCGGCCCAGCACGACGGTATCGCGGCCCGCGAGCCATAAGAGTCGTATCCGCGAAAAGACCGCCAATCGGGAGGAAGACGATGCACCGCGTAATGTCCCGCTGTCTCCTGGCCACGCTTGTTTTTGCTGCGGCGTTGGCGGCATCGGCATCGGGTTGGGCGCAGGGCTATCCGAGCCGGGCGGTTCGCCTCGTCGTGCCTTTTCCTCCGGGCGGGCCCGCGGATGCGCTCGGCCGCGCGATCGCCGACCAATTGAACAAGATGTGGGGTCAGCCGGTGATCATCGAGAATCGCGGCGGCGCCGGCGGCAATCTCGGCGCCGAAGTCGTCGCGCGCGCCGCTCCGGACGGCTACACGCTGTTGCTCAACGCATCGAGCCACGTCATCAACGCGAGCCTGTACGACAAGCTGCCGTACGATCCGATCAAGGACTTCACGCCCGTGTCGGAAGTGGCCTCCTACATGCTGGTGCTGGTCGTGCATCCGTCCGCTCCGGCGAAGTCCGTGAAGGAATTCGTCGCCCTCGCGCAAAGCAAGCAGGATGGATTGTCCGTCGCGAATGCCGGACTGGGCACGCCGACGCATCTGGCGGCCGTGCTGTTCGCACAGGCCGCCGGCGTCAACCTGGTCCATGTCCCGTATCGCGGCGCGGCGCCGGCGAGCACGGACCTGATCGCCGGTCAGGTGCCGGCGATGTTCAACAATCCGGTCAATGCCGTCCCGCAGGTCATGTCGAACAATCTTCGCGCGCTTGCCGTGACGGGATCGAAACGCCTTTCCCTGCTGCCTGATCTTCCGACCATCGCCGAGTCCGGCTATCCAGGATTTGAAACAAGGACTTGGTACGGCCTGTTCGGTCCCGCCGGCATGCCGGCCGACATCGTGCGCAAGCTCCATGCCGACACCGAGAAGGTGCTGCGCATTCCGGAAATCGCGAACAATCTCATTGCTCAAGGGTGGGACATCGCGGTGAGCCCGCCCGACCAGTTTTCCGTGGTGCTGCAATCGGAATTCGACCGCTGGTCCGCGGTTGTGAAACGCGCCGGCATCAAGGCGAACTGACATGGATCTTTTGATCAAAGGCAGGCGGGCGCTCGTCACGGGCGCAAGCCTCGGTATCGGACGCGCCGTCGCCGAAGAACTGGCGCACGAAGGCTGCGATGTCGCGTTGGTGGCGCGAACGCAAGATACGCTGCGGGCGGCCGCGGACGATATTGCACGCGCCACCGGCCGGCGTGTGGTGGCCGTGCCGGCGGATGCATCGGTGGCGGAAGACGTCGTCAGCGCGGTCGAGAAAGCGACGCAGGCGCTCGGCGGACCGATCGATATCCTGGTGAACAACGCGGGATCGACTCCCGAAGACGGCATCGACCGCGTTGATTTCGACAAGTGGCAATACTCGGTTGCGCTGAAGCAATTCGGCTACGCGCGATTTTCCCAGCTGGTGTTGCCGGCGATGCGCGCGCAGAAGTGGGGCCGCATCGTCAATGTGATCGGACGGTCCGGACACCAGCCGCGGCCGGTGTATCTCGCCGGCGGCGCGGTCAATGCAGGGCTGCTCAGCTTCACCAAAGGATTGGCGGAGGACTGCGCCAAGGACAACGTGCTGGTCACCGGCGTCAATCCCGGCCCGATCGATACGCCGCGCTGGCAGAGCCTGCGCGAGGCCGCGGTGCGGACGCGCGGCGTGACCGCCGAGCAGTACGATGGCCGCGCCATTGCGGGTGTGCCGCTCGGCCGGCTCGGCACCTCCGAGGAATGCGCGGCCGTGATCGTGTTTCTCTGCTCCGAGCGCGCGAGTTTCGTCACAGGCGAGATCGTCAATATCGACGGCGGCGGCACGCGCTGCATATAGCGCGGATGAATTCGGCCGCGCAAAAGGCGCCCGCCGTGTTTGCCCTCTCCCCTTGTGGGAGAGGGCATCGCAGAAACTTCAGCACACTCGGTTGGGTGAGGGGTTGCTGACCCCTCACCCAACCATCCGCGTTGAAATTCTGAGTAGCCCTCTCCCACAAGGGGAGAGGGCACAGCAACGAGTTGCGTCGTCGCGGATGGTATGACGCCCGCGCAAACCACAATTCATCCTGCCATTAAGTGCTTATGCCCCGCGTGCCGCGCGGTCCTTCTCGTTCGTCGCGCGGATCGACTCGCGCGCATTCGCGCCATTGCGCTCACGGATCGGCAAACCGCGCCGCGCGGCGCCCGATATTCGCCTGCACGGCCTCAAGCTGATTGGGGCTTCCGATCAGCGCCTGCTGCTCGACCGACTCGGCGATCAACCCGTCCGCCGCGCCGGCGAACGGCGCGGCGTTGAGCAGCCGCTTGGCGGCGCGGATCGCGTCCGGGCTCTTTGCCGCAATCTCCCGTGCGGTTTCGAGCGCGTCGCGCCGCGCGTCGTCGGACAAGCGCGTGGCAAAGCCGTATTGCAACGCGTCCGTGCCTGTGAAGACGCGCCCCGTATAGGTCAGTTCACGCACGACGTCGTCGCGCGCGAGGCTGCGCATCAGTTGCGTGCCCGCCATGTCGGGCACGAGCCCCCACTTGATCTCCATGATCGAAAGCTGTGTGTCGGGCGCGACGTAGCGCATGTCGGCGCCGAGCATGATCTGAAACCCGCCGCCGAACGCCACGCCGTGGACCGCGGCCACGACCGGCACCGGCACCTCGCGCCACACCCAGGCCACATGCTGGAACAGGTTCGCGATCCCTGGGTGCGTGACGGAAGATCGCGCATCGCACCGGCGTCCTTGGCATCCATCGCGGCGAAGCTCGCCATGTCGAGCCCGGCGCAGAACGCGCGTCCCTCGCCGGAGAGCACCACGGCGCGCACGCCGGCTTCGGTCTTGAGCCGCTCGCCCGCTTCCGAGAGCGCGCGGAACATCGCCGGATCGAGCGCATTTCATTTTCTCGGCGCGGACGAGGCGCACGTCGGCGACACCGTCTTCAATCGAAATTGCAACCCGGTCGTTCATGAGTCTCTCGCCTACGCCTCGGTTTTCGGGAGGATCGATGGCGTGGAGGTGAATCGGAAATTGCAGTGTGTGGCACCGCCCGCCAGCGTCTGCGTGCGCTCAAGCTTGATGCCGCGCGTTTCGTAAGCGGCAAAATCGAGACCGCAGATGTTCGGCAGGATTTCCTTGTCACCGTGCGCGGCGGCAAACTTGCAGAACCCACAAGCGCGGTAGTTGATCCCGAATTCGAAACGATCGTTCGGCCCGGGTTCGATGAAATCGTAGACGAAATCGCCCGGATGCTTTTCCTGATGGCTCAACGCGGCTTGCTCGCGCACCAGCGCCTGGTTCTCCGCCGACATGAACTGACGCCCGGCTTTCAGCCGCTCCGGCTCGGACACCGTCAGCAATTGCGCTTCGTAGCTTTCCACCTGGATGTCGCCGATCACCTTTGCGGGCAGGCCATGTCTGCGCAGCACGCGTCCGATTGCCATGAACCCGAGAAAGCGCATGAAAAAATCGCTCATCCGGCTTTCCGCACCGCCGACATACGGCATCT
>JAXDOA010000451.1:0-4810 GCA_034669125.1 Hyphomicrobiales bacterium | reverse complement strand
TGTAGCATAAGGCAGAGTCGAGCGCGAGCAAATTGACACCGTTTCGTATTCTATGATAAATATTGGGGGTAGTGTCAAGCTGGGAATTCTGATGGCAATACACAGAAATACAGTGACAACGTGGACTTCTTTGTGAAACGGGCGTGTCCATGACTACAAGTGTTGTAGACGAATTTGTGAAATACTTGAGCGGTCGGCATTTCAATGCTGCGGGCTTACTGTCTAAACTTGATGCCACCCCACGTCGAAGCGGCGAAAAAACGCTGAGAGACCTTTGGGAGGCGAGCGACCTGTCGGCCAATGACTTTGCCGAGGAGGTCGCGGGTTTCTATCGCCTGCCGCGGATCGGCCTGCCGCAATTGATCGCGGCCCCGACGCTCGCGGGCAAATTCTCCCGCCGCTTCCTGCGCGAGACCCTCGTGTTTCCCTACGCGGCGGCCGACGGCACATGCCGGCTTGCGGTGGCCGACCCGAACGATGTCGCGGCGGTGCGCGCGGCCGAGATCGTGCTCGGGCGCCCGGTCGAGATCGAGATCGCCTCCTATGAGGATATCGCCACGGTGCTGGCGAAACGGCTCGGCGAGGACGACGACGCCTCGCCCGACAGCGACGAGGCGATCTCGACGCGCGCCGACGACGATGTCGAGAGCCTGCGCGACCTCGCCAGCGGCGCGCCGGTCGTGCGTGCCGTCAACGACCTGCTCGAACGCGCCATGGAAGTGCGCGCGACCGACATCCACATCGAGCCGTTCCGCAACGGCCTGGTGGTGCGCATGCGCGTCGACGGCTTGCTGCGCGCCGTGCCGACGCCGTCCGGCGTGCTGCCGGCCGCGCTGATATCGCGCATCAAAATTCTGGCCGGCCTGAACATCGCGGAGCGCCGCCTGCCGCAGGACGGCGCCGCGCGCGTGCGCGTCGCGCGCACCGAGTTCGACGTGCGCGTCGCCACCATGCCGACGCAGCATGGCGAATCCGCCGTCATCCGGCTGCTGCCGCGCGACCGCGGCCTTTTGGAGATCGGCAAACTGGGACTGCTCGCGCATGACGAGGCGTTGTTGCGCAAGCTCTTGATGCTTCCGCACGGCATGATCGTCGTCACCGGGCCGACCGGCTCGGGCAAGACCACGACGCTCGCCACCATGATGTCGATCCTGAATGAATCGACGCGCAAGATCCTCACCATCGAGGACCCGGTCGAGTACGAGATCCAGGGCGTCAACCAGAGCCAGGTGAAACCCTCGATCGGGCTCACCTTCTCCAATGCGCTGCGCTCGTTTTTGCGTCACGACCCCGACGTCATCATGGTCGGCGAAATCCGCGACTCCGAAACCGCCAATATCGCCATCCACGCGGCGCTGACCGGCCATCTGGTGCTCACGACGCTGCACACCGAAACCGCCGCCGCCGCCGTGCCGCGCCTTTTAGATCTCGGCGTCGAGGGCTTCCTGCTCAAGTCGACCTTGCGTGCCGTGATCGCGCAGCGCCTCGTGCGCATCCTGTGCGACCGCTGCCGCGTAGAGAAGAAACTCACCCCCGCCGATCTCGCCGCCGAACCGCGCTACGGCATGCTCGGCTTCGTGGCCAGCGACAAGGTGTGCGAACCCGCTGGCTGCGAGCGCTGCGGCGGTACCGGCTATCGCGGCCGCTCCGGCGTGTTCGAGTGCCTTGAGATGAGCGAGCCGGTGCGCAAGCTGATCGGCTCGCACACCGACACCGGCGTGGTCGAAGAGGCAGCGGTCAAGGCCGGCATGACCACGATGATCGAGGATGCGGTCACCAAATGCCGCGCCGGCGTGACCTCGGCGGCCGAAGTGCTGCGCGTCACCACGGTCAGATAATCCAGTGCCGAACTTTCGTTACAAGGCGCTCACGCAAGCCGGCGAGATCGTCACCGGCTCGATCACGGCGCCGACCGCGACCGAAGTCGCGCGCCGCATCGAGTACCTCGGTCTCGTTCCGGTCGACACCGTCACCGAGGAGCGCGCCGAGAAGGCGCAAAGCTTCTTCACATTTGGGCAGCGCGCCAAGTCCGAGGACGTGACGGTGTTCACGCTCGACCTCGCGCTGCTCCTGAAGGCCGGCGCGCGGCTCGACGACGGGCTTGAGCTTCTCTCCGGCGACACCGACGTCGGCGGTTTGCGCCCGATCGTCGCCAAGGTGCGCGGCTCGATCCTCTCGGGCGAGAGTTTCGGCGAGGCGCTCACGCGCCATCCTTCCCTGTTTCCGCCGATGTATGTGGCGCTGGTGCGCGTCGGCGAAGCCTCCGGCTCGCTTGCCGAAATTCTCGAGGTGCTCGCCGCCGAACGCGCGCGCGCGGAAGCCTTGCGCCGCAAGCTCGGCGACGCGTTGCGCTATCCGGCCTTCGTGCTGCTCGCCGCCATGGCGGTGCTGCTGTTCTTCCTGCTGTTCGTGTTGCCGCAGTTCGCCGCCGTCTTGCGCGACTTCAACGCCAAACTGGATCCCATCGTGCTGATGTTCATCGGCATCTCGGAGTTCCTGCGCGCCCATGGCGACGTGCTCGGCATTGCCATCGCGCTCGCCATCGCCGGCACCTGGCTCCTGCTGCGCCGGCCGAACGCGCGTGTCGCCATGATCTCGTTCCTGTCGCGCCTGCCGCTGATCAACCCGCTGCTGACCTACCATCGCACCACTTTGTTTTGCCGCAATCTCGGCGTCCTGCTGACCAGCGCCGTGCCGCTGACGACGACACTGCGCATCCTGGTGGACATGATGGCGACGACGAGCGACCGCGCGATCTGGACGCAGATGGTGGAGCGCGTGCGCCATGGCGGCAAGCTGTCGGACGCACTCACCGATACCGCCACGCTTCCCCCCATGGCGGTGCGGATGTTACGCTTGGGCGAGGAAACGGGGCAATTGCCGATGCTCGCCGGACGCGTCGCGGAGTTCTACGAAGCCAAGCTTCAGCGCAGCCTCGATCGCGTGGTGGGCATCGTCGGGCCCGCCGCGATCGTGACCATCTCGATCATCGTCGGCGGGCTGATCGTCTCGGTGATGACATCGCTTCTGTCCGTCAGCCAGATCGTCGGCTGAGAGTGCAAGGCATGCGTAACTTTGCCAAACGACTATCGGCCAAACGCTTGGCGTTGCAAGGGCAGCGCGGCTTCACGCTGGTTGAGCTGCTGGTCGTCATCACGATCATCGCGCTGATCATGGGCATCGTCGGCCCGCGCGTGCTCAACTACCTGACCGAATCCAAGGCCAAGGCGGCCAAGATCCAGATCGAGAGCTTCGCGAGCGCGCTCGACCTGTTCTTTCTCGATACCGGCCGCTACCCGAACAGCTCGGAAGGCCTCACCGCGCTGGTGCGCCGCCCCGGCAACATCAATTCATGGAACGGGCCTTACCTGAAAGGCGGTCAGGTGCCGCCCGATCCATGGGGCAATGGTTATGTCTATCGCGCCCCTGGACAGCACGGAACCTACGACATCCTCTCCTACGGAGCCGATGGAACAGAAGGTGGAACAGGTGCTGCGCAAGACATCACGAGCTGGCAACGCTAGCGGGACCGAGGGCTTCACGCTGCTCGAACTCGTCTGCGTGATCGCGATCGTCGCGATCCTCGCCGCCATCGTGGTGCCGGCGCTGCCGCGCGGCACCTCGCGGGCGCGGCTTGAATCCTACGCGATCGAGACCGCCGCGATGCTCAAGGCCGACCGCAACGCCGCGATCCGCAACCGCGTGCAGGTGGTGACCGAAGTCGACGCGCCGCTGCGCACCGTGCGCTCCGGCGCGAGCGGCCGCGTCATCCGCGTGCCGGACGATGTGGCGTTCGACACGGTGCTGGCGGCACGCTGCAACCAGCGTGCGGCGGGTCCGACGATCCAATTCTTCGCGTCCGGCATGTCGTGCGGCGGCGCGATCGCGCTGACACGGCTCGGCGTCGGCTACGAGGTCCGCGTCAACTGGCTCACCGGAGGTGTCGAGGTTGTTCCGTACGATCGCATCTAGCAGACGGCGCGCCAGCGCGGGCTTCACGCTGATCGAAGTCCTGGTGGCGCTGTCGGTCGTCTCCGTCTCGCTCGCGGCGATCGGTTCGCTGATCGCCGTGACGACGCGCGGCGTGCGCTCGATCGGCCTGCACCTGACCCTGGTGGAAACCGCGCGCGCGATCGTCACCGGACTGCCCGGGCGCGACCAGCTCCTGCCCGGCAATATCTCCGGCGAAGCCGCGGGCCACCGCTGGCGCGTCGATGTGCTGCCGTTCCAGGCGAACTTCATCGATCCGACCGCGACCGTTTGGATACCCGAGACCGTCGTGGTGCGGGTGCAGTCCCCGTCCGGGCCGATCCTGCAGGTGAATACCGTCCGGCTGCGCCGGAGGCCGACTGAATGAGCAAGCGCGCGCGCCGTGCCGGCATTGCGGGCTTCACGCTGGTGGAAGCCCTGCTCGCGACCGCCCTGATGGGCGCGATCCTCGCCGCGATCGGAACCGTGACGGCGCAATGGCTGCCCAACTGGAATCGCGGGTTGGCCCGCGTGCAGGCGAGCGAAACTCTTGCCGTCGGGCTGGAGCGGATCGTTGCCGATCTTGCGGCCGCCGAATTCATCTCGGCCGGTGCGAACATCCGCCAGCCGGTGTTCGACGGCACGGAGCTGTCCGTCACGTTCCTGCGCAGCGCGCTCGGACCGAACACGCGGCCCGGGCTCGAACTCGTCCGCATCATGGAGATCGGCGGCGACAAGGGGCTGATGATGGTGCGGACGCGCGCGCCGTTCCTGCCGATGGGCCGCGACGGCGTCAGCGTGCAGCCTGCTCCCGCCAACCCGGTCGTGCTCTTGCGCGCGC
>JAXDOA010000450.1:0-2899 GCA_034669125.1 Hyphomicrobiales bacterium | reverse complement strand
GAGAAATTCATGCAGGAACGAGTACACCCGGTTTGCTGGGAAGAAGTTCGTCCACGAGACCGGCAACAATTCCAGCCATTCGCGCAAGGTGCGCAGGAACTCCGGCAGCAGCGTCAGGAATCCCGCGCCGAGCAGCGGGCCCCAATAGGTGCTGCTGCCGCCGACCACGACGAACATCAGGATCTCCACGGCGATCATGATGTTGAACGTGGTGGAGTCCATGAACGTCGCCTGATGGGCGTAGAGCCCGCCCGCGAGCCCGGCGATCAGCGCGCCGAGGGCGAATGCGAACAATTTCGTCCGTACCACGTCGATGCCCATCACCTCGGCGGCCATTTCGTCCTGGTGGATCGAGTCCATCGCGCGCCCGAGGCTCGAGCGCTCGAGCCGCGCGAAGAACACGATCAGCACGACAATCAGCCCGGCGACGTAGTCGAGCGTGCGCGGATTGTAGGTGATCTGGCGGAAGCCCTGCGCGCCGCCGACGTACTCCCACGAGAGCGCGATCACCTGGATGATCTCGCCGAAGCCGAGCGTGAGCAGCAAGAGATAGATGCCGCGGATGCGCAGCGCCGGAAATCCGACCAGGAATCCGACGACGCCCGCGACCAGGCCGCTTGCCACCAGCGCGGCGGCGAATGGTACGCCGAATTTCTGCGTCAGGATCGCCGACATATACGCGCCGACCGCCATGAAGCCGGCTTGGCCGAGCGAGACCTGGCCGGTCTTGAACGGCGCAAAGAACGAGTAGGCGGCGATCACGTTGATGCCGGCGAAGATCAGGATCGAGCGGGTGTAACCGTCGAGCAGGCCGTCGAACACCTAGCGTTCCTCCGCGGTGCGCGTGCCGAACAGCCCGGTCGGCTTGTAAAACAGGATGAGGATGAGGATGAGGAACGAGAACAGGTCGCGCGAGGTGGTGCCGATATAGGCCGACGAGAGAATCTCGATCATGCCGAGCATCAGCCCGGCGACCATCGCGCCCGGCACGTTGCCCAAGCCCCCGAGCAGCATCACGATCAGGCCCTTCACGGCGACGGCGACGCCCATGAACGGCGAGATTCCGGAGTTCTTCACGCCGTCGAGCACGCCTGCGATGCCGGCGATGCCCGATCCGATCGCAAAGGTGACCAGCACGACCTTGTTGACGTCGACACCGAGCAGCGCGGCCGTCTCGTGGTTCTCGGCGGTCGCGCGGATGGCGCGGCCGATGCGGGTGCGCTCGATGAAGAACCAGAGCGACACCATCAGCAGCACCGCCACGCCGAGGATGAAAAGCTGCACCGAGGAGATCGTGATCGGCCCGAAGGTGAAAAGCTGTTGCTTGATCGTCTCGGGAAAGCCGACCTGTTGGCCGCCGAAGGTATAGACCGCGAGGTTCTGCAGCACGATGGTGAGGCCGATGGTTGAAATCAGCGGCGCCAGCGGGCGATCTTTCGCGACGGGGCGCACCGCCACGTAGACCGACATGATGCCGAGCATTGCGCAGGCGATGGTCGCGCCGAGCAGCGCCACATAGATGTTCGCGCCCGCATAGAGCACCAGGTAAAGCCCGACGAAGGCGCCGACCATGAACACTTCGCCATGCGCGAAATAGAGCAGGCCGAGCACACCGAAGATCAGCGTGTAACCGATCGCCACCAGCGAATAGGACGCGCCCAGCATCAGCCCGTTGATCACTTGCTGGTAGATCATGGGTCGATCCTAATGCGCCGCCGCCGCGAAATCCTGCGTGACACGTGAGCGCACAACACGCGCTTGCCGTGTCGTCGCGGGCGTGTTGCGGCTGCGGCCGACGAAGCGCGGGATACCGGCGGTGATCACCGCGCCGATGGCCGCGATATCGCCGTGCTTGATGGCGGCAAGCGCGTTGTCCTGCGTGCCGCCGTCGGGCGCATCGATCAGCACGATGTCGGCGGCCTTGCCGACGCTGAGGAAGCCGCTGTCGAGCCCGTAGACTTTCGCGTTGTTGCCGGTCGCCGCGCAGATGAACTGCTCCGGCGGCATCTCGGTGAGACTCGAGAGATGCGCGATGGTGTAGAGCATGCCGAGCGGCATGATACCGCTTCCCGTCGGCGTATCGGTCGCGATGATGAAGCGGTCGAACGCGCCGTGCTGTTGCGCCAGCCGCGCGCACAAAAGCGTGGTGCGCAGGTTGCCGGCGGTACACACCTGCAGCGCCATGTCCGACTCCAGGATGATGCGCGCGAAATCCGCGTCCGGCATCGCGGTCGGCCCGCCATTGATGTGGAAGGACACGTGCGGGCGGATTTTCAAAAGATGATCGCCGGTGATCGCGCCGGACCCGGGGATCGATGAGCCGCCGGTGTGGCACGTAGTGATCAGGCCCGCGGCTTTGGCGTCGGCGACCAGCGGCGCGTAGTCGTAAGCGGTCGCGACCGCGCCAAAGCCGGCCTTCGCGAGCCGCACACCGTTCTCCGCCAACTCCTTAAAATCGTTGGCCTTGAGGCCCGGCTCCAGGATCACCGAACCGGCGATGACTTTCATTCCGCCCGGCCGGTAATCCGCAAAACAGCGCTGCGCCGCGAGCGCGAGCGCCTTGACGCCTTCTACGTCGCGCGGGCGGCCCGGCACATGCACCTCGGAGGCCGAGATCGCCGTGGTGACGCCGCCGTGCAGATAGCTTTCCAGATAGCCGACGGTGCGCTGGCGCGGCGTGTAGTCGCCGAACGTGACGTGCACGTGGCTGTCGATCAGGCCGGGGATCGCCGTCATGCCGCCGGCGTCGATCACCACTTCGGCGTCGTCCGCGGAAGACGGCGCGGCGCCGGCCGACACGATGCGGCCGTCCTGCGTCACGATCGTGTCGCCGGCGACGAACGGCGCGTGCCAGTCGCCCGAGACGATTCGGCCGAGATTGTGGATCGCGACCTTCATG
>JAXDOA010000449.1:0-2922 GCA_034669125.1 Hyphomicrobiales bacterium | reverse complement strand
CCTTGCTGGCCGAGGCCTTGATCAGCCGGGCGATCCAGCCTTCGAAGCCGAGCCCGTTGACGAACACCACTTGTGCCGCCGCGATCGTTTTCGCATCGTTGGGCGTCGGCTGATAGACATGCGCGTCGCCGTTCGGGCCGACCAGCGACTGCACGTCGACCCGGTCGCCGCCGACGTTTTTCACGAAATCGCTGAGAATAGAGAAGGTCGCGACGACCTTCAGCTTCTCTTGCGCCACCGAAGGCGTTGCCAGCGCGGCAAGCAGAACAGCGAGTGCAATGCGCGCGAACATGGCAGCCTCCCAATCAGGCTTCGAGATGGCGTCCGGGAAACATCTGGCGCAGCACGCCACCGACCGGGCCGAACAGCACCGAGACGGCATAGAGCACGCCCGCAACCAGGATGATGGCGGGGCCGGACGGCGCACCGGCGTGGAACGAGAGCAGCAGGCCCGCGTAGCCCGACACGGCGCCGCTTACGACCGCGATCAGGATCATGGCGGTGACGTCGCGTGCCCAGAAGCGCGCAATCACGGCCGGCAGCATCATGATGCCGACCGCGAGCAGCGTGCCCAGCGCGTGGAAGCCGCCGACCAGATTCATCACGACCAGCGCCAGAAATGCGATATGCGCCGGCCCGCCCGCGCGGCTGACCGAACGCAGGAAGCCCGGATCGACGCACTCCAGCACCAGCGGCCGGTAGATCACGGCGAGCAGGGCGAGCGAGAGCGTCGTGATCGAGGCGATCAGCAGCAGCGTCTGGTCGTCGAGCGCGAGCACGCTACCGAACAGGAAGTGCAGCAGATCGACATTGGTGCCCTTGAGCGACACGATGGTGACGCCGACCGCGAGCGAAATGAGAAAGAACGCCGCGAGCGAGGCATCCTCCTTCAGCTCCGTGACGCGCGCCACGACCCCGGCCCCGACCGCGATCACGAAGCCGGCGATCAGTCCGCCCGCCGTCATGGCGAACAGCGAGAGGCCGGAGAGCAGGAAGCCGATCGCGGCGCCCGGCAGGATCGCATGCGCCATCGCGTCGCCGACGAGGCTCATGCGGCGCAGCATCAGGAACACACCGACCGGCCCGGCCCCGAGCGCGAGCGCGAGCGCGCCGACCAGCGCGCGGCGCATGAAGGCAAATTCGACGAAGGGGGAGATGAGATAATCGTAAATCATGTTTTTCTTTCGCCGCTTCGCGGCGAGCAAAGCCACTATGCCGCGCACGCCTCGGCGTGCTCGTCGAACGCCTCGCACATACGCCGTGCCTTGAGCAGATTCTCCGCCGTCAGCACATCCGCGGTCTTGCCCCACGCCACCGGCTCGCGCGCGAGCAGCAGCGCCTCGGGGAACATCGACTTGACAAGATCGAGATCGTGCAGCGCCGCGATCACCGTGCGCTTCTCGGCATGCCAGCGCATGACGAGATCGCAGAGATCAGCCGCGGTCTTGGCGTCGATCGCGTTGAACGGCTCGTCGAGCACGATCACGCGTCCGTCCTGCAACAGCAGCCTCGCGAACAATGTTCGCTGCATCTGCCCGCCCGAGAGCGTGCCGATCGGCCGCTCCTCGAAACCGCTCAAGCCCACGGCCGACATCGCGGCGCGCACCTTCTCGCGCTCAGCCTTGCCGATGCTGCCGAACAGGCCGGCGTCGCGCCACAGCCCCATCGCCACCATGTCGTAGACGCTGATCGGGAAGGTGCGGTCGATGTCGGCGACCTGTGGCAGGTAAGCGATGTCGCGCGCGCGCAGGCCGCACAGGTCGATGCCGCCGGCAAGAGGTTTCAGCATCCCGACAATGCCCTTGAACAGCGTCGACTTGCCGGCGCCGTTCGGCCCGACCACCGCGATCAGGGCGCCCGAGCGGATAGGCCCGTGCAGGTGATGCACCGCCGGATGGCGATCATAGCCGAGCGTGAGATTGCGAAATTCCAGCGCTGCGCTCATGACCACATCGCCCAAGCAACCGCGGCCCACAACGCAGCGATCAGCAATGTCACGCCGGCGATCCGCTCCAGCGCGGACAGCCGCAGGATCGAGGGCGACACCGTCGCCGGCGGGTGGGCGTGACCCGGGTGATGGTGGTGATGCGGCTCCATGAGAAATGTTATATTATCACAACGGTGCGATGTCCACCTCGCCATGCACGGGCTTAACCCGCGCATCCATCAAAAGTGAGTTATTCCAATGAGATGGGTTGTTGGGTCACGCCGCTGCGCGTCGGCCCGGCAATGACCAGCCTACGTCCCCAGCAAACTCGCCAGCCATTCCGGCCGAAAGCCGAGATTGGCAAAGCCCGCGATGCCAAAAAACACCCCGATCGCCCCGCTCCCCCACGCGAAATAAAGGAGCGCGAAGCTGTCCACCAGCGCGGCGACCGCCGAGACGGCGACCGCGATCGACAGGAACACGTCGGACATGTCGAACTGGTCGTCGCGGAAGTTCAGCCGCTCGTACTCGGCCTCCAGCCGCTCGGCCTTGGCGCGTGTTTCCTTGGAGCGGTCCTCGTATTTCTTGATATCGGCCTGGTATTCGGCGGCCTGCTTGGCGGCGAGCGGCTTGTCGATCTGGCCGGTGGTCTCCAGCAGGCGGAGCTGATTGAGCCCGTTCTCGTCGACGTGCAGCTTGACGCGCGCGAACTGGTATTCGGCCCAAGCATCGACGGAATCGGCCTTCGCCTTCTGCATCGCCTGATTGATGTTGTCGTCCTTGGTTTTCGAGATCGCCATGAACACCGTGAGGATCACCACGGTGACGGCGACGAGATTGTTCAAACGCTTGTCTTCGCGCCTCTCCTTGTCGGCTGCGGATTCGCCTGTATCGACTGCAGACATGTCACCCCTCCCGGCATGTGAGTCGCCGGGGCATTGTACCTCAGCCGAGCGGCCCGGGCGCGAGGCCGGCAAGGTCGAATTTTTCCACAT
>JAXDOA010000448.1:0-6127 GCA_034669125.1 Hyphomicrobiales bacterium | reverse complement strand
CACGGCGTTGCCCCATGAATCGAGATGGCCGGGACAAGCCCGGCCATGACAGTTTAGGATGATTACGATTTACAGCGCGAAACTGGTGCCGCAGCCGCAGGAGGCCTTGGCCTTCGGATTGTTGATCCGGAACGCTGCGCCCATGAGATCGTCGACGAAGTCGATCTCCGACCCGGCGAGGTAGCCGAGCGACACACTGTCAATCAATACCGCTGCGCTGTCCCGTTGCAGCAGCACATCGTCGGGCGCCTGCGCCCGCTCCATATCGAACTTGTACTGGAACCCGGAGCAGCCGCCGCCCTCGACCGATACGCGCAGCATGGCGCCTTCCGGCTCCGTTTTCAGGATTTCTCCGATCCGCCGGGCCGCGCTCTCGGATATGGTCACGCTGGTCATCGAGTCTTCCTATCCTGCCGGGATAGTTATGTATCCGATCGGCCCCGGTCAATTGCGGGATGTTCCATGAACGCGCGCGCGCCTTACGCGGAGGAGCCTGGCCAAAGCCGCGGCCGGCTGTTTCCCGAGCCGCCGAGCGCCGGCCGCAGCGCTTTCCGCCGCGATGCCGACCGCATCATCCATTCGACCGCGTTCCGCCGCCTCAAGCACAAGACCCAGGTGTTCGTGTTCCATGAGGGCGACCATTACCGCACCCGCCTGACCCACACGCTGGAAGTGACCCAGATCGCCCGCGCGCTCGCGCGCACGCTCGGCCTCGACGAGGATCTGGCCGAGGCGCTGGCGCTGGCCCATGACCTCGGCCATCCGCCGTTCGGGCATGCGGGCGAGCGCGCGCTCGATTCGTGCCTCGCGGACTTCGGCGGCTTCGATCACAACGCCCAGACCCTGCGCGTCGCCACCGCGATCGAGCGCCGCTATCCGGCCTTCGATGGGCTCAACCTGTCATGGGAAACGCTCGAAGGCATCGTCAAGCACAACGGCCCGCTGACCGACCCGGAGGGCAACCCGATCGGCAAATACCTCGAGAACGGCGTGCCGCAGGGAATCGCCGATTACGATGCGGCGAGCAATCTCGCGCTCTGGAGTCACGCCAGCGCCGAGGCGCAGGTCGCGGCGATTGCGGACGACATCGCCTATGACGCGCACGATCTGGACGACGGCCTGCGCGCGGACCTGTTCTCGCTCGCCGATCTCTCCGGCGTGCCGGTGATCGGCGGGCTGATGCGCGAAGTGCGCGATCAGTATCCGGGCATCGATCCGGCGCGCCTGACGCATGAGGTGGTGCGGCGGTTCATCGGCCGCCTGATCGAGGACGTGGTCGGCGAAAGCAGGCAGCGGCTCGGCACCGCGGCGCCGACATCGGCCGACGAAGTGCGCGCCGCCGGGTCTGCGATGATCGGATTCTCGCCGATGATGGCGTCGACCGACCGCGCCATCAAGGAGTTCTTGTGGACCTACATGTACCGCCATCCGCGCGTGACCGATGTCATGACCCATGCCGAGGAAGTGGTGCGCGACCTGTTCGCGCGCTTCTTCGTGCAGCCGCAGGACATGCCGGGCGATTGGGCGCACGGGCTTGACGCAGCGGACGCTCCGGCGCGCGCGCGCCGCGTCGCCGATTTCATTGCCGGAATGACCGACGGCTTTGCGCTCTCCGAGCACGCGAGGTTATTTCCCAAAGCCCCTGCCCAGACAGCTTTGACCTGACTGTCGTTTCTTGCGATAGCGCGCGCTCACAAAAGCCGACAAATTCGCTATGGCCGACACGTCCAACATCTTCGCGACTGTGCTTGCCCGCGTCCATGCGGCGCTCGGCGCGCTGACCGCGTCCGGGGCGCTGCCGGCGCTCGACGCATCGCGCGTCGTGGTCGAGCCGCCGCGCGATGCCGCGCATGGCGACATGGCGACTAATGCCGCGATGGTGCTCGCCAAAGACGCCGGCAAGAAGCCGCGCGAGCTCGCCGAACTGATTGCCGAGAGGTTGCGATCCGACGAGTTGATCTCCAAGGTCGACGTCGCGGGGCCGGGCTTCATCAATCTCGCGCTCAAGACGCCCGTGTGGGCCGATGCGCTGCGCAGCGCGATTGTGGCCGGCAGCGATTACGGGCGCGGCACAACCGACGGTCACAAGGTGAACGTCGAATACGTCTCGGCCAATCCGACCGGTCCGATGCATGTCGGGCATTGCCGCGGCGCGGTGTTCGGCGACGCGCTTGCGAATTTGCTCGACCTCGCCGGCCGCAAGGTCACGCGCGAGTACTACATCAACGATGCCGGCGCACAGGTCGATATGCTCGCGCGCTCGGCTTATCTGCGTTATCGCGAGGCGCTCGGTGAAGCGATCACAATTCCGGACGGGTTTTATCCGGGCGATTATCTCGTGCCGGTCGGGACCGCACTTGCCGCCGAGTATGGCGCTACGCTGAACCAGATGCCCGAGGAGCGCTGGCTGCCGATCGTGCGCTCACGTGCGATCGACATGATGATGGCGATGATCCGCGCGGATCTCGCCGTCCTCAACGTCAAGCAGGAGGTGTTCTTCTCCGAACGTTCGCTGGTCGAGGGGACCGAGCAGGTCCGCGCGACGATCGAATGGCTACGCGAACAGGGCCACATCTATGAAGGCCGCCTGCCGCCGCCGAAGGGCGCACCGATCGAGGACTGGGAGGATCGCGAGCAGACGCTGTTCCGTGCGACCGCCTTCGGCGACGACGTCGACCGGCCGCTGATGAAATCGGACGGGAGCTACACCTATTTCGCCTCCGACATCGCGTATCACAAATCGAAGTTCGATCGCGGCTTTGCCGACATGATCGACGTGTGGGGCGCCGACCACGGCGGCTACATCAAGCGCATGCAGGCGGCCGTGAAGGCGGTCACCGGCGGCAAGGCCGAGCTCGATGTGAAGATCGTGCAGCTCGTGCGGCTGTTGCGTGGCGGCGAGCCGGTGAAAATGTCGAAGCGGTCCGGGGACTTCGTCACGTTGCGCGAAGTGGTGGATGAGGTCGGCAAGGATGCCGTCCGCTTCATGATGCTGTACCGCAAGAACGACGCGCCTTTGGACTTCGACCTCGCCAAGGTGATCGAGCAATCGCGCGAGAATCCGGTGTTCTACGTACAATACGGCCACGCGCGCGCGCATTCGATCTTCCGCAACGCCCGCGAGGTGGTTCCGGACGTTCCCATGGAGGGCGCAGCACGGGCCAAATACCTCGCCGGCGCAGCATTCGAATTGCTCGACGACTCAGCCGAACTCGCACTGATGAAGAAAATTGCTGCGTACCCGCGCCTCATCGAGGCTGCGGCTCAGGCTCATGAGCCGCACCGTGTCGCCTTTTATCTTTATGAATTGGCTAGCGAATTTCACGCCCAATGGACGCGCGGGGGCAAAGAATCGCCCCATTTACGGTTCATTATCCAAAGTGATCCAAGACTGACGATGGCGCGCCTCGCATTGGTACAGGGCGTCGTCACCGTCCTTGCTTCCGGGCTCGCCTTGCTCGGAGTTGGGGCGCCTGAGGAGATGCGTTAATCTCGCTCGGTGCCATTGAATGCCGACCACCTGGGGACGATAGGTCGGCTCAGATTTCACCGAGTATTTAGGGGACCGGTGGCAGTATGAGTATGGCTGAAGACACGCGCAAGCGACCCGATTTTTCCAGCGATTATTCTTCCACGCCGGCTCCAGCGCGGGACACCGCCAGCGATCCACTGGCCGAACTCGCGCGCCTGATCGGGCAAAGCGATCCATTCAGCGAGGGCACCAAGCGTTCGCAAAAGCCGCTTGATGGCGTGAAGAGCAGCGACCGTCCGGCACCGGAATGGCTGGCGCGCCCGGCCCCGTCATCCGACCACGATTACGCCGAGGAGCCGCACGCCCCGGCCTACGTTCCGCCCGCGAGCTATCGCGCGGAGGACTACGCTGCCCCGCCGCATCAGGCAGCAGCACCACAGGATTATCGCGCCGCGCCAACCGGCTTTGCCGATGACGGCAGCCACGCGGAGAGCAATCGCTACGCGGCCGAGCACGCGGCGCACGATCCGCACGCGCATCCGGCGGAGCACGGTGGCGCTGCGTACCAAGCCACGGATGACGGATACCAGGCGGACGACCGCTATCGCGTCGCGCTGCCTTCCGGACAATACGAAGGCGACGGCTACTATGCGGACGATGGCCATATGCCGCCGCAGGGCGAAGAAGGTGGGGCGAGCGTCGGGCGCCGCGGCGGGATCATGACCATCGCGGCCGTGCTCGGGCTCGCGGTCATCGGCACCGCCGGCGCGTTCGGCTATCGCGCCTTCACGTCGGGCTCCGGCACGTCGTCCAATCCTCCGGTCATCAAGGCCGATCCAACGCCTGCGAAAACCGTACCGGCTCCCGCCGCGACCGCGAGCGCGGACCCGAGCAAGCCGTTCCAGGATCGTATCGGCGCATTGGCTGCGCCCGAGCGCGTCATACCGCGCGAGGAGCAGCCTGTTTCGCTGCCGGTTGCGTCGCCGGCTCAGCGTGTGACCGCGCCGCAGCCTTCCGCACAGGCGGCGGCGCCGCTTGTTGCTCCGCCCCCGACCTCGGCCAACGAGCCCAAGCGGGTCAAGACGATCGCGATTCGTCAGGATGGCGGCAACATCGATACCGGCACGGTCTCGGCGCCACCCGGAGCGGCTCCCGCCGGCTCCGCCAAGGCGCCTGCGACCAAGCAACAGTCCGGCTCGGGACCCATGGCGATCGCGCCGCAATCCGATCCCGCCGCACGCACCAAGATGGCGACACGCACGCCGGCGCCTGCGGCGAGCGGCGCCTATGTGGTGCAGGTCTCGGCGCAGCGCAGCGAAAACGAGGCGCAATCCGCCTATCAGGCGCTACAGACGAAGTACCCGGGCGTGCTGGGCGGGCGTAACGCCAACATCAAGCGCGTCGACCTCGGCGACAAAGGCGGCGTGTTCTACCGCGCGCAAGTCGGCTCGTTTGCGACCTCCGAACAGGCGACCACGTTCTGCAACAGCCTGAAGGACGCCGGCGGCCAGTGCATCGTGCAGAAGAACTGACGCCGCGATCAGTTCCGGGAAGGCCCGATTTTCGAGCAGACTGCAGCTAGGCCGGTCACGCCGATCGTTGCGGCCCGGACCGGATGAATGCGGCGATCCTTTGTAGCGCAGACTCGCCTCCGTAAACTGCGGAATGCATGCGCCGTCCGGTAACGGAGCGCAGCAGCGGCCACCGGCTTAACCGCATCTCTTCCGCCATCACACTGGAACGATCCCGCGGTGTCGGGCTCGGCGCGATCCGAAGGAGGAACGTGTCGAGAAAGCGCCAGCCGGTCATCCCGAATGGCGCGAGTTTTAGGAACCAATGCAGGATAGCAGCGGCAAAAAACGACGCGACGCTCAAGATCGTAATTGTCAGTACGGTCATGATAACGATGGCAAAAGGCAAGCCGGCGAGGACATGAATGCCGGCCCGATTCGCGAAATATTCCCACAACACAGCAAACGGATAGAACGGCAGGACAACCAACGTAAAAACTGTCATGCCAAAATTCAAAATCTTGAAAATTGCCTGGTTCCCCGCGAGGGAGAGCCACACCGCCATGAGAACGAACACGACCGCGATCGACTTTAGACGCAACAGCACGAGGGTCAGATCGGCCAGCCGGTCGAGTGCACGGAACAAGAGCAGAATTTCATCGCCTTTAGCCCAGATGTAGAGAACGGGGGCGGAGCCAGAACTTGGAACCGCGATCTCATCGATTTTTTCCCGCTGGCGTCTGGCCACCCATGCGGCGGCGCGTTTGCGCGACAACCATAAGATCATAGCAAGGAGCAACGCCAGCGTGGCTGCGATGGCCCACGGGGCGAGTGCGTCGGCGTTTCGAAACAGGTCAAACCGTCTCGCAAGCGCCGCGAACCCGGGCAAACGATACACCAGGACGCTAATCAACGTGATGACGCCGAAGAAGCAGAGAAAGGCAATTGCGAGATTCCGCGCCGCGGTCACGACATCCCGCTCTCTCGGTCGAAAGAACGGCGTGCTCATGCACACCAGCTTGCCCAGCCGGTTCGCAATTCGTGGGTCCGCCGCGGCGTTATGGGCGATGTTACCGCCATGGCTGTGCGCGATAACCGCGTGCACGGCTTGCGGTTTGGCATCGATGCGGTCGCTCAGCTCTTT
>JAXDOA010000447.1:0-4807 GCA_034669125.1 Hyphomicrobiales bacterium | reverse complement strand
AGCCGTTAACCCGCGTTAACAACTGTGAAGGTCGGTTGGCACGAAAAATTGCGCGGTTTCGGCGTCTTTCGCAGGGGAATTTCGCTCCTTGGGCTGGCATTACAGCCTGTGTTGAATCGTTCGGCGCAAATCCAACGAATTCACAACTAACGCGTCATGCGCGCCGTGCAAAGGCCTGCGCGCGAAAAGCGAATAGCTGCCGCCAAACTTTCCGCCGATTGGGGCGTTAGTGCTGACCTCGCTGGCGTGTTGCGTACCCATGCGTGAGGCCATCCTTTTTCGACCTTTGGGGAGCAAGCAATGTCGCCAACCCGATACTTCCTCGTCCAGCACGACGACGCGTGGATGATCAAGTTCGCCGACGAAGAATTCGGCCCCTACAAGAGCAAGGCCGAAGCGATGCTGTTCGCGGTCGAAGCAGCGCGCAAGCTCGCCGAGCGCGGCGCGGAGACCGAGGTGTGTCTGATGGGCGAGAATGGATTCTTTCACGCCGAGTGGAGCAACGCGCAACCCGCGCAGGCGATGGCATGATCGTTCGCACCGACGTCTCCATCACCGACCGGATCGGCAACGGCATCGTTGCGGGTTTCATCGCCACGCTGGTGATGTCGGCATTGCATGAACCGGTCACGCTGGTGACCGAGGCGGTCGGCGTGCACAAGCCGATCACCGGACTGCTGTTCCACTTCTTCGTCGGCACGCTGCTCTGGGGCAGCGTGTTCGGCTTCGTGCACGACTACCTGCCCGGACCGTCATGGCTGCGCGGTGTCATTTTCTCCGGCACCGCTGGCGCAATCGTGTTGCTGGCCATCGCGCCGCTGACCGGCGCGGGCTTCCTCTGCCTCAAGCTCGGCGTGTTTGCGCCGGTTGGCGTGGCGCTGTTTCATCTCGCCTATGGGGCGATCCTGGGCGGGGTCTACGGCAAGCTGATCGACACCGACGAGGCGCGGGATCACCTCGCGACCCACGCGCACCGTTGAGGCTTGATTAGGAGTGGGGCGACGGCCTATCTGCCTTGTGCAGATAGGCCTTTTTCATGCGCGACATTCTCGACGATCTGTTCGGCAACCAGCCGATCGACCCCACGGAGTCTGCGCGGCGCGGACTGCGCACGCAGTTGCGCAAGCGCTTCTATCAGCGCGCCACGGTGAGCGAGGGGCCGCCATATCCCGTCCTGCTCGATGGCCGGGCGGTGAAGACGCCGGCAGGCGGCACCCTGGCGGCGCCGTCGCGCTCGCTTGCGCAGGCGATCGCCGCCGAGTGGGATGCACAGGGTGAGCGCGTCGATCCCGTCACCATGCCGCTCACCCGGCTCGCCAACACGATCATCGATGGCGTTGCACCGGACCCCGGACCGGTCGCGGACGAGGTCGCGAAATACCTTGGCTCCGACCTGGTGTGCTATCGGGCCGACACGCCGGAAGGGCTGGTGCGCCTGCAAGGCCGGAGCTGGGATCCGATCCTGATGTGGGCGCGCGAGGCACTCGGTGCGCGCCTGGAGCTGACCGAGGGCGTGGTGTTTGTCGAGCAGCCGGAGCATGCGGTGACGGCGGCGCGGAAGGCCATTCCGCCGGACCCGTGGCGGCTCGGCGCCGTCAACCTCATCACCACGCTCACGGGCTCGGCGCTGCTCGCGCTGGCGGTCGCGGCGAAGCGGCTGAGCGTGGACGAGGCATGGGCCGCCACGCATGTCGACGAAGACTGGAACATGGATTTCTGGGGCCACGACGAGTTGGCGATGCAGCGCCGGGCCACGCGTTTCGTCGACATGCAGGCGGCCGGGACGGTGCTTGCCCACACTGAATAAGATGGTTTCCGAAACGTTAACGAACGCTTCACCCTCGCGGCCTATACCCGGCGGACGGTCCACCGAGGATTGCCCGTGGACAGCATTCATCTGCCGAACGCCATCGCGCTCCCGAACGCGTTCGGAGCGCCGGGCGCGCCATTGCCGCCCGGGCAGGTCGTGCAGGCGCTGGTGCTGGCGCTGATCGAAAGCGATGTTTTCCGTCTGCAATTGCCGCAAGCGGTGGTCGATGTTCGCTCCGATGTAGCGCTCACGCCCGGCAGCACGATCACGCTCGCGGTGAAGAGCGGCGGGGCGAACGCGAAGCTGGTGATCTATTCAGATACGCCCGCCGCGGCACCGGCCGGGCAGGGTGGTGCGCCAAGCCTCGCCGGCCGGCATCCGATCGGCGAAGCGGTGATCGTCGCGCGCGCGCCTGCGCCTTCGCAAGCCGGCGTACCAGCCAAAAATACGACCGAGCCCGCAATCGCGCGCGACGCGCCATCGATCAGCCCGGCGCGTGCGGTCGAGCCGCCGATGCGCGCGGTTACGCCCGAGCAGGCCATCGGCGAAGCCGTGCGTGTTGCGGCAAGCCGCCAGAACGGACTGGCGCCGCTGTTCGCCGATGTCGAGCAGGTGGCGCAGGTGGCGAACGCATTGCCCGCGCCGGTGCGCGCGGCCGCGAATGACCTCCTCGCCTTGCGCGTTCCGCTCGACGCGCCGATCACCGCCACCGGCGTGAAGCAGGCCTTCATGCGCTCCGGTGTGCTGTTCGAGCCGCGCCTTGCGGCGAGAGCGGCGCCGGCCGCCGACGCGAACAGTCCTGCGCCAGCGCCGGCCAGCGATCTCAAGGCCGCGCTGCTGGTGTTCCGCCAAGTGTTGAAAGTGTGGTCCGCGAGCGAGCCCGTAGCGAGCCGTAGCGTTGCGCCTGCGACCCCGGAAGCGGGCGCGGGACCATCGCCGTTCCGGGCCACGGACACGGTAACGCGGCATCTCGCCAACGCGCTCGCCGGCGCACCGGAAGAACTCATACCCAATGCGCCGCTGTCGCCGGAGCAGGCAACCACACTCGCGAAAACCGTCGCAAGCGCATTGTCCGCGCGCGACACGCTTTCTCAGCCTGCCGCGAACCAAAGCGGCCCGCCGCCGCCCTATCGCGGCGCGCCGCTTGCCGCGCAGGCGGCGACCGCGCCCTCGATCGCACCGGATGCCAGCCCGCACGTGATCGCAGACAGACTGATCGCGCAGACCGACGGCGCGCTCGCGCGCCAGACCTTGCTGCAGGTCGCATCGCTGCCCGACCAGCCCGATATGCCACGCGCCGAGGCGAGCCAGCGCTGGACGTTCGAAATACCCTTTGCCACGCCGCAGGGAACATCGATCGCGCAGTTCGAGGTGAGCCGCGACGGCCGCACGCCGCAGGCGGAGGCGCAGGCGCGCACTTGGCGCGCGCGCTTCTCGCTCGATGTCGAGCCGATGGGGCCGGTGCATGCGCTGATCGCGCTGTCCGGTCCGCGCGCGAGCGTGACGCTGTGGGCCGAGCGCGCGGCCAGCGCGTCGCGCCTGCAGGACAGCGCGCCGCTGTTGAGCGAAGCCTTGCGCGCCGCCGAACTCGAGCCCGCGGATTTCCAGTTGCGCGTCGGCGCGCCGCCCACCGTGCGGCAGGCCGCGCCCGGCCGCTTCATGGATCGCGCCACATGAACAAGCCCGCACCTCTGGCGGTCGCGCTGCATTACGACAGGTCGGCCGTGCCGGTGCCGCGTGTCGTCGCCAAGGGCCGCGGCGAAACGGGTGACGCCATCCTCGCGCTCGCGCGCGAGCACGGCGTGCCGATCGAGGAGAACGCTGTGCTCGCCGAGGCGCTCTCGCAGGTCGAACTGGGCGAGGATATTCCCGACGCGCTCTATCGCGCCGTCGCCGAGGTGCTGATCTTCATCCTGCGGGCTTCGGGCAAGATCCGCTAACTCCCCGACAGCGCGCCGCCGATGCGGCCGAGATGCGTGAAACCGAAGCCCGCGCCGTATTTCAGCCCGTAGCCGAGCGCGCGGTCGATCCCGATATGCGCGGCCCAGATCAGCGCAACGCTCAGCAGGTCGAACTGCGGCAGCAGGAAACCCGCAAGCGCGAGCGCCACCGGCACGAACAGGACATGCATCGCGTTGTAGGCGATCGCGCCTGGCCGCGTACCGAGGATGTAGGCGGCGAAGCTCACATCCGGCATCAGGATCAGGGCAGCGAACCACCACCAGTTTCCGCCGAGGCGGTGAAACAGGTAGACGGCCGCGAGTGCGAGCGCGGCGCCTTCGAGCCGCAGCAGGAGCCGCGGCACGCCCTCGACGGCGCCGGCCAGACGGGAAACAGCCATGATATGCCCTCCGTGGCGGTCAGGATTGCCCACATTCGCCGTCAATGACAATGTGCGGTCGCCGGTTCGTGATCAGGCGGGACGATGAAAGACATCCTCGAAAAGCTGGAAACGCGGCGTGCGAACGCGCGGCTCGGCGGCGGGCAGGCGCGCATCGACGCGCAGCACAAGCGCGGCAAGCTGACCGCGCGCGAGCGCGTCGAGCTCCTGATGGACAAGGACTCGTTCGAGGAGTTCGACATGTTCGTCGAGCACCGCGCGACCGAGTTCGGCATGGACAAAGGCGCGAAAATCCCCGGCGACGGCGTGGTGATCGGCTGGGGCACCGTGAACGGCCGCACGGTGTTCGTGTTCGCCAAGGACTTCACGGTGTTCGGCGGCTCGCTCTCCGAAACCCACGCGCTGAAGATACAGAAAATCCAGGACATGGCGATGAAGGCGCGCGCGCCGATCGTCGGCCTGTTCGATGCCGGCGGCGCGCGCATCCAGGAGGGCGTCGCCTCGCTCGGCGGCTATGGCGAAGTATTCCGGCGCAACGTGATCGCGTCCGGCGTGATCCCGCAGATCAGCGTCATCATGGGGCCGTGCGCGGGCGGCGACGTCTATTCGCCCGCGATGACCGACTTCATCTTCATGGTGAAGGACACGAGCTACAT
>JAXDOA010000446.1:0-3453 GCA_034669125.1 Hyphomicrobiales bacterium | reverse complement strand
ACTCTTGGCGCTCGCCGTCCTGCTCACTCTCACCGTACCGGCGGCGGCCGAGTATCCCGATCGGCCGGTGCGGCTGATCATTCCGTTCCCGCCGGGCGGCAGCAATGACGTGGTCGGGCGGCTGGTCGCAAACCAGCTGTCGGAAAAGCTCGGCCACAAGGTGTTCGTCGACAACCGCGGCGGGGCAGGCGGCGTGCTCGGCACCGAAGCGGCAGC
The DNA here is from genome assembly GCA_034669125.1 of Hyphomicrobiales bacterium. Lineage (GTDB taxonomy): Bacteria > Pseudomonadota > Alphaproteobacteria > Rhizobiales > Xanthobacteraceae > PALSA-894. Next base: position 3,237 of record JAXDOA010000446.1, on the reverse strand, counting down.
GGCGGCAACGCCGGACGGCTACACGCTGCTGATCATCTCGATCGCGCATGCGGTCAATCCGGCGCTGTACAAGCTCAACTACGATCCGATCAAATCCTTCGCGCCGATCTCCATTCTGGCGACCGGCCCGAACGTGCTGGTGGTCAACCCGAAGCTTCCCGTGAAGACCGTCGCCGAGCTGCTCGCGCTTGCGAAGGAGAAGCCCGGCGCGCTCGATTACGCGTCGGCCGGCGTGGGAAGCTTCCAGCATCTCGGCGGCGAGCTGTTCAAGCTCACCGCCGGCGTGAGCCTGCAGCACGTGCCCTACAAGGGCGGCGGGCCCGCGATGGCCGACGTGATCGCCGGGCACGTGACGGTGATGTTCTCCTCGCTGGTGCAGACCACGCCGTTCATCCAGTCCGGGCAATTGCGCGCGCTCGGCACCGGCGGCGCGAAACGCAATCCGGTGCTGCCCGACGTGCCGACCATTCAGGAGGCGGGCGTGCCCGGTTACGTTGCGGACAACTGGTGGGGCATCATGGCGCCCGCCGGTACGCCGCAGCCGATCGTCGACCGGCTGTACAAGGACGTCCAGGCGGTGCTCACGTCGCCGGAGCTGAAGGCGGCGTTCGACCGCGAAGGCGCGTCGGCCGTCACCATGAGCACGGCGGAGTTTTCGACATACATCGAAAACGAAATCGTGAAGTGGGGCCGCGTCGTGAAGGAAGGCAACATCAAGGCGCAGTGATTATGTTTGGCGGAGCGTGTAGCCCGGATGAAGCGAAGCGTAATCCGGGGAGGCAGCACGGTTAGACCTATCCCGGATTTCGCTGCGCTCCATCCGGGCTACGAACTGGAGACAGGCCATGGACGTGAAGACCTATCCCGTCACCCACACCGACGCCGAATGGCGGAAAATCCTCACCCCCGAGCAATTCCACATCATGCGCGAGCACGGCACCGAGCGGCCGGGCAGCTGCGCGCTGAATTTCGAGAAGCGCGCCGGCACGTTCACCTGCGCGGGCTGCGGGCAGCCGCTGTTCCGGTCGAAGAAGAAGTTCGAGAGCGGCACCGGCTGGCCGAGCTTCAACGATCCGGAACCGGGCGCGGTCGAGGAATCGCATGACCGCAGCTACGGCATGGTGCGCACCGAGTGCCACTGCAGCCGCTGCGGCAGCCACCTCGGCCACGTCTTCCCCGATGGCCCCCCGCCCACGGGCTTGCGCTACTGCATCAACGGGGTGGCGATGAGTTTCCGGCCGGATTCGTAGCCCGGATGGAGCGTAGCGAAATCCGGGGCAGGTCTCGCACATGGTTCGCTATCGGCGTAATCTTGTCCCGGGCGGCACGTACTTCTTCACCGTCACACTCGCTGACCGTCGCTCGACGATCCTTGTGGATCACATAGCCGCGCTGCGTGAAGCCTTTCGCACGGCGCGTCGCGAACGTCCGTTCGCGATCGATGCGATCGTCATCCTTCCCGAGCATCTCCATGTGGTGATGACGCTGCCACAGGATGACACAGACTATTCGGGACGCTGGCGCCGGATCAAAAGCATGTTCGCGCGGCGGGTCGCGCGACGCATGCCGGTGGTGCGTAACAGCCGTGGCGAATATGCATTGGGGCAGCGGCGGTTCTGGGAACACACGATCAGGGATGAATTGGATTTCGAACGGCATGCCGATTACATCCACTTCAATCCGGTCAAGCACGGCCTTGTGTCGCGGGTAACCGATTGGCCCTACTCGTCATTCCATCGGTATGTTCGACTCGGCATCATGCCACGCGATTGGGGAGGCAACGTCGCGGAGGCCGGTCTCAATTTCGGCGAGCGGGCTCTTTGAGCCCCGGATTTCGCTTCGCTCCATCCGGGGTACGAGGCGGATTGACCTTGCGGCCGCTTTGCCCGAATTTACCCGCGAATCCCTAAAGGAGGGCGAGCATGCTGCAGGAAGCGATTGGGAAGGGCGTAGACGTCGAAACCGCGCGCTGGCAGGCGCGCGTCGATCTCGCAGCCGCGCACCGGCTCTGCGTGATGAACGACTTCCACGAAGGCATCTTCAATCACCTGACGTTTCGGGTGCCCGGCACCAACGATCGCTACTACCAGATCCCGTTCGGTCTCTACTGGTCCGAAGTGACGGCGAGCAGCTTCATGGAAGTCAGCTACGACGGCGAGCGGCTCTCCGGCGAAGGCGAGATCGAGCGCTCCTGCTACTGCATCCACGCGCCGATCCATAAGCTGGCGCAGCATGCCGGCGCGGTGTTCCACACTCATATGCCCTACGCGAGCGCGCTGTCGCGGCTGAAGGACCAGCGCATCCTGCCGATCGGCCAGACCGAAATCGCGATCGGCATGCACACCGCCTACGACAACAGCTACGGCGGTCCGGCGTTCGAGACGAAGGAGGGCGAGCGGCTTGCCGGCATCCTCGGCGACAAGAAGATCCTGATGATGGCGAGCCATGGCATCGCGACCGTGACGCCAACGATCTCGGAAGCCTTCGACCTGCTCTATTACGCCGAGCGCGCCTGCCAGCAGATCATCCTGGCGATGCAGACCGGCCGCGAGCTCAACATCCTACCGCAGCACGTGATCGACGACGCGATCAAGGAGTTCAAGACCGCGCCGGGGTACGGCAACAAGAAGCCACACGTCTGGCACTTCGAGGCGATGAAGCGCGTCCTCGACAGACAAGAGCCGGATTATAAGAATTGAGTCTGTTTCCCGGGCGCATCGCAGCACCGTAGCCGACGCGAATGCGTCGGCGTTCTAGACGGCCGCGTAGCGGCCTTATGGTGATGCGATGCAGACCCGGGATCGCAAGGGACTCCGGCGTTTGTGCGATCCCGCATCTGCGGCGCACCGCTGACGCGCTGCACCGCGTGCGGGATACAGCACCTTCATGATCCTCATCGGGCAGTACGACTCGCCGTTCGTGCGCCGCGTCGGCATCGCGATGACGCTCTACGGGATGCCGTTCGAGCACAGGCCATGGTCGACCTTCGGCGAGGCCGAGAAAATCCGGCCGTACAATCCGCTCACCCGCGTGCCGACGCTGGTGCTCGACGACGGCGACGTGCTGATCGATAGCACGGTCATTCTCGATTACCTCGACGGTCTGGTGCCGGCCGGGAAACGCATGTTTCCAGCCGTGGAGCCTGCGCGCCGCCGCGCGTTGAAGGTCGCGACGCTTGGGGTGCACACGGCCGAGAAGGCGGTGAGCCTGTTCTACGAGAAGGTGCTGCACAAGGAG
>JAXDOA010000445.1:0-5565 GCA_034669125.1 Hyphomicrobiales bacterium | reverse complement strand
CGAGGGCGTCGTTTACGAAGGCCGCCCAAAGCTGATGGACCGCTGGAAGGCGGTGTATGCGCAGAAGACGGAGAAGCGCACGCTCGGCGACGTGATCGACGGCGCGGACATTTTCCTCGGCCTCTCGGCGCCCGGCGTGCTCAAGCCCGAGATGGTGGCGCGCATGGCGCCGCAGCCGCTTATCCTGGCGCTGGCCAATCCGGTGGGTGAGATCAGCCCGGAGGAGGCCTACAAGGTCCGCGCCGACGCGATGATCTGCACCGGGCGCTCCGACTACCCGAATCAGGTCAACAACGTCCTGTGCTTTCCCTACATCTTCCGCGGCGCGCTCGATGTCGGGGCGACAACGATCAACGAGGAGATGAAGCGGGCGGCGGTTGACGCCATCGCTTCGCTCGCCCGCGAGCCGCCGTCGGACGTCGCGGTGCGCGCCGTCGGGGGTGAGGCACGCTCCTTCGGCAAGGGCTCGCTCATTCCCAACCCGTTCGATCCGAGGCTGATCCTGCGCATCGCGCCGGCGGTCGCCAAGGCGGCGTGCGAATCGGGCGTCGCGGCGCGCCCGATCACCGACTACGCGACCTATCAGGAACGACTCGATCGCTTCGTGTTTCGTTCCGGCTTCATCATGAAACCGGTGTTTGCCCAGGCGAAGGAGCAGATCAAGCGCGTGATCTACGCCGAGGGCGAGGACGAGCGCATCCTGCGCGCCGCGCAGGTGGTGGTGGAGGAGGGGCTTGCCAGGCCTATCCTGATCGGCCGCCCGGCCATCGTGGAGCAGCGGCTGGAGCGCTTCGGGCTCGCAATTCGGCCGGGCAAGGATTTCGAACTGATCAATCCCGAGGACGATCCGCGCTACCGCACCTTTGTACAGGCCATGGTCGAGGCGGCGGGACGCAAGGGAACCACGCCGGATGCGGCGCGCACGCTAGTACGCACCAATGCGACGGTCATTGCAGCGCTTGCGGTCAAGCAGGGCATTGCGGACGCCATGATCTGCGGCGTGGAAGGCCGCTACATGGGCCATCTGACGCACATTCGCGACATCATCGGGCGCGCACCCGGCGTCGGGATTTTCGCGGCGCTCACCACGGTCATCACCGCCAAGGGCGTCTATTTCCTCGCCGACACCCACATCAATGCCGACCCGAGCGCCGAGCAGGTCGCCGAGATGGCGCTGCTTGCGGCGACACATGTGCGCCGTTTCGGCATCGAGCCGAAGATCGCGCTGCTGTCGCGATCGGATTTCGGCAGCTACGAGTGCGAGTCGGCGCGCAAGATGCGCGCGGCGCTCGACATCATCCTCTCCCACGCGCCGGGGTTGGAAGTCGACGGCGAGATGAACGGCGAATCCGCGCTGGTGCCGAGCTTCCGCCAGCGCGTCTATCCGCACTCGCGGCTGACCGGCGAGGCGAACGTGCTGATCATGCCGAACATCGACGCGGCTAACATCGCCTATCAAATGATCAAGTGTCTGGCAGACGCGCTTCCCGTCGGACCGATTCTGATCGGCGCGGCGCGCCCGGCGCACATCCTGACGCCGTCGGTGACGGCGCGTGGCATCGTCAATATGACGGCCGTCGCCGCCGTCGAGGCACAGCAGGCCGGGGAAAGCCAACTGCCGCTTGGGTTTGCGTGAGTCTGATTGCGCCACATATGAGGCGAAACACCCATGCTGCGGATGGGGCAAGAATCTTCTTGATCGTGGGGGAATCTGACCTTATCTGGGGTCTTGCCGCTGGTGATCAGTCCAATCGGGACAGGGTCGGGCGGCTTTCGCTTTCCGTGGCGCCGGCTCGCCGGCATCTCGGGTTCTTTTTCCTGGTTGGGGAGGACGGCATGCGCCAGCACGCCCTCTTGCGATCGGACAAGGGCTTGGGGATCCCAGGTACCGCCCGAAAGAAAAACGAGCCGACTTCAGTTCCGGCTATTGTCGACGACCGCAAGGACCACTTCGTGGTCCGCAATGGCGTGCGTTGCGCCGGCGTGCACCTGATCGTCGATCTCTACGACGCCAAGCACCTCGACGACATCGATCACATCGATGAGGCGCTGCGCCGCTGCGTCGCTGCCGCGGGCGCGACGCTGCTGCACATCCACCTGCATCATTTCGAGCCGAATGGCGGGGTGTCGGGTGTTGCGGTGCTGGCCGAGAGCCACATCTCGATCCACACTTGGCCCGAGGCGCATTACGCCGCGATCGACATCTTCATGTGCGGCCGCGCCAATCCGGACGCGTGCGTGCCGGTGCTGCGCGAGGCGTTCAAGCCTGCGCGCGTCGCCGTCGGCGAACACCTGCGCGGGCAAGGGACGTAAGCTCGCTCGTGCAATTCCCTCGTTTCGTCATGGCCGGGCTTGACCCGGCCATCCACGTCTTTTCATGGATAGGCTGAATCAAGTCGTGGATGCCCGGCCATAAGGGCGTTCACGCCCGTCTTCCGACGGGCTATGGCCGGGCATGACGAGGATAGTGCGATGCCCGAGAAACGCTGGCTCCCCGAAACCCTGTTCGACGATCTCGGCTTCCGCATGAGCTACGCGGTCGAGAAGGTGCTGTACGAGCAGCAGACCGAGCACCAGCATCTCGTCCTGTTCGAGCACAAGCATTTTGGCAAGATGCTGATGCTCGATGGCGCCACGCAGGTCACCACGCGCGACGAGTTCATCTATCACGAGATGATGACGCACGTGCCGATCCTCGCGCACGGCAAGGCGCGCAACGTGCTGATCGTCGGCGGCGGCGACTGCGGCATCGCCGAGGAAGTGTTGAAGCACAAGGCGCTGAAGCGCGTCGTGCAGGTCGAGATCGACGCCTCGGTGATCGAATTTTCCAAGGAGCATTTCCCGGAATTCACCAAACCGGTGTTCCGCGACAAGCGCTTCGAGAGCGTGATCGGCGACGGCATGAAATACGTCGCGACCACCGACCGCCGCTTCGACGTCATCATCGTGGATTCCACCGATCCGCAAGGGCCGGGCGCCGTCCTGTTCACCGAGGAGTTCTATGCCGCGTGCAAGCGCTGCATGGCGCCGGGCGGCGTGATGGTGACGCAGAACGGCGTGCCGTTCCTGCAGCCCGACGAACTCATTTCATCGGTCGGCATGTTCAAGTCGCTGTTCGCGGACGGCACCTGCTATGTCGCGGCGATCCCGACCTATGTAGGCGGCCACATGGCGATGGGCTGGGCCGCCAAGGACAAGAAGCTGCGGCGGCATCCGGTCCGCACGGTCGCGGCCCGTTACAAGAAAGCCGGCAGCTTCAAAACAAGATACTGGACGCCCGAGGTGCATGTCGCGGCCTTCGCATTGCCGCGGTTCATCGCCGAGCATGTCGCCAAAGCGACGGTGCGTAGGGCGGGCAAAGCGCAGCGTGCCCGCCGCTCTTGATGGCGGGCGTGGCGCTTCGCGCCTTTAGCCCGCCCTACGGCTATTCCACCTTCCCGAAAATCTTCTCCGCATTGCCATGCGCGATACGCTTGGCCTGATCCTCGGGCAATTGCGCGAGCCAGCCGCGGTAGTCCTTCATGATCGTGTCGTAACCGAACCAGCGCTCGTTGATCCAGGTATCGGAACCCAGCAGGAAACGCTGCGAATGGCTGCCGAACAGCGCGCGCCAGTCCGCCGACAGTTTGCCGCCGCTTTCGGTAATGCCGCCGCGGTACGACAGCTCACCCATCAGCCCGGGATACTTGTCGAGCAGTTCGCGCACGCGCGCCGGTGCCGTCGAAAAGCCGGTGTGCGCCCAGACGATGCGCGCCTTCGGGTTATGCCCGAACAACAGCAACAGCGCTTCCTCGTCGCAGTGCATATGGAGCCAAAGCTCCTTTTCAACCGCGAAGTCGACGATCCGCTTGATCTGCGCGCCAGCAGCCGCTTTGCCGTAGATGTGGCCCTCGCCGATGCCGCGATAATAGCCGCGCTTGTATTCGGACTGGATTAGATCCCAGATCGCCGGATCGTCGAACCAGGTCTGGATGTCGCTGCGCATGCGATACGGCCGGATGAACGGGACGACCGTGAGGCCCGGCGCCTTCGCATCCACCAGCTGATGCGTGCCTTTGTTCGGCCGGCTGGTGGCAATGATGCCGGTCACGTTGTTGCGTCGGAAAATCTCCAAAACCTTGTCGAGCTCGTAGAACGGCGTGGGCTCCTGATTGTAGTGCAGGTGCGCGTCGAAGATTCGCAGCGGCGCTTGCGCGACTGCACCCGGCGCGACCAGCGCGGCAAAAATCGCCGCCGCAGCGGCGCGGAATATCAAGCCCGTCAATGTCATCGTCTGCCCCTTACGACCCCGGCAATCATAGAGCAGCGCCGCGCGCGCCACACTGGGCGCGGCATTACGCCGCTTCGCGAAACGCCTGCTCGGCGGCCAGCACGTCTGCGCGGGTCGGCAGCGAGTGTTCGATGCCGAGATAGCGCACCGAATGGGCCGAGGCCGCGCGGGCGAAGCGGAAATGCGCCTCCCAGGGCTTATCGGGCGCGTGCAGATACGAGAAGACGTACGCGCCGTGGAAAATATCGCCGGCGCCGTTGGTGTCGACCACCTCGCTCGGCGGTACCGCAAGCGCCGGCATGTGGCGGTCGTTGCCGCGCTCGTCGTACCAGATGAGCCCTCTTGCGCCCAAGGTGACGCCGCCGATGCGGCAGCCCTTGTCCTTGAGCAGCGCGCACAGTCCCTGCGGGGTCAGCTTGAGCTGCTCGCACAGCCGCTCGGAGCAGATCGCGACGTCGATGTGCTCCAGCAGATCCAGCGTGTTCGACCGCAGTCCCCCGCCGTCGAGCGAGGTCAGGATGCCTTTCTCACGACAGAGCCTGGCATACTGGATCGCAGCATCAGCCTGATGCCCGTCGAGATGCAGGGCACGGCAGCCAGAAAGGTCAAGCGGCGGAACCGGATGCAGATAATGATCGTCGCGGCAGCGGATGATCGCGCGCATACCCTTGTTCGGCATCACGAAGGAGAGCGACGACTCCTTCACTTTGCGGCCATGAACCGAGATCTGATACTTCGCCGCCATGTCGAGGAACATGCGCGCGAGCCAGTCATCGGCAAGCGAGGTCATCAGCTCCGGCACGACGCCGAGCTTGGCGCAGCAGAACGCCGCTGCCACGGCATTCCCCCCGAAGCTGACCGCGTAATCGTCCGCGACCACCTTCTCGTCGCCAGTCGGGATGCGATCGACCACGAACGTGACGTCGATGTAGGTCTGGCCGATGAAGAGTGCTTCCATATCGATCGTCCGCAGTTGGTTTCGTCCGCGTGGCGCGCGCGGACTCGTTTACGTCTCGTTAACCAGCGGGTTCTGGCTTCCCTTACGTTTGTGGCAGAAAAATATTCTGTCGTAATCGGCCTTTAACGCTGCCGCGCAATTTTGTCACGGCAATCCCAACGAGGATGCCGTGATCCCCCGCAGGCAGCAGAAGTACGTCGCGGTGGTCGTCGGGGCGCTGGCCGCCGGAGTTCCGGTAGCGATGATCCATAGCGGCCTCGACGCCTATATCGAACGGCAGGCTACCGAAGAGGTCCGCCTTGCCGCGCGGCGCGCGATTGCGCGCGCGGAATGGCGG